>JAQIBQ010000609.1 GCA_027859005.1 Prolixibacteraceae bacterium
GGTAATAAATAGATATCCTGTTATTGATGCTATATCTCATTCATTTAAGGTAGAAATAAAAATACCGAACAGTAAATTAGAATTACGTCCTGGTATGTTTTCCCGAATAAACCTAGTTATAGGATCAGCAGAAACAATTTTGGTTCCTTCAAACACAATATTGCAACAAGAAGGAACAAACAAACGTTTTGTGTTCATCAACAAAAACAATGTTGCAAAAAAAATATACGTAAAAATTGGACGACGTTTTGACGATAGCTTTGAAATAATTTCTAATGAAATTAAAGAAGGAGATCAATTAGTAATTGCTGGACAGGCCGTGTTGTCAAACAACAGCAAAATTAATGTAATTAAGTAATATATTAGAACTTATCACCATGAGTATATATAAATCAGCGGTTCAAAAACCGATTACAACTTTACTGATATTTGTGGGAATAGTCGTTTTTGGCTTCTATTCACTATCCAAATTATCAGTAGACCTGTATCCTGAGATGGAATTTCCAGCCATTTCGGTTATGACCCAATACAACGGAGCTAACGCAGCCGATATTGAGACCAATATCACCAAACCAATTGAAGATGCAATGTCCTCAATTAGTGACATGAAGCAAGTTACTTCCATTTCCAGAGACAACATATCTATTGTTAATATTGAATTTGAATGGGAAACCGATCTGTCAGAAGCAGCAAATGATATTCGCGATGCACTTTCAATGGTTGCTCGTTTTTTGCCTGAAGATGCCGAAGACCCTAACATCTTCAAATTCAACTCAAGCATGATGCCGATTCTTTTTTATGCAGTAACAGCAGGAGAAAGCATGGACGGATTAAATAAAATAATTGACGAAAAAGTTGTCAATCCTCTGAATAAAATTGATGGAGTAGGTCAAATCGGATTATCAGGTGCTCCAGAAAGAGAAATTCTGGTAGAAGTTGACCCAGTGAAACTTGAATCTTTTAAGCTTACTGTTGAACAAATAGGAAACGCATTACTGATGGAAAATATGAATATGCCATCAGGTAATGTAGAAATGGGTAAAATTCAATATCCATTAAGGGTGAAAGGTGAATTTGAAGATAGTTATGAACTTGAAAATATTGCTGTTGGCAATTACAATGGTTCCGTAATTTTCCTAAAAGATGTTGCAACCGTAATTGACGGAATGCGCGACATGAATGTCGAAGAGAGAATGAACGGAAAAACTGGTGCCCGAATGTTTATCATGAAGCAATCAGGAGGAAATACAGTTCGTATAGCCAAAGAGGTGAAAAAGGAATTGGAAAAAATTAAAAAAACACTTCCCGAAGATGTTCAAATCAATACCATCTTCGACTCCTCTGAATTCATTAATGGATCAATTAGCAACCTTTCAACAACCTTGCTTTATGCATTAATATTCGTAACGCTTATTGTTCTCTTATTCCTTGGTCGCTGGCGAGCAACATTAATTATTGTCATCACCATACCAATCTCATTAATTGTTGCTTTTATATACCTACACATATCAGGGAGTTCAATTAACATTATCTCACTTTCATCGCTCTCCATTGCGATTGGAATGGTGGTAGACGATGCAATTGTGGTACTAGAAAATATATCGAAACATATTGAACGAGGTAGCAGTCCTCGCGAAGCTGCCATTTATGCTACCAACGAGGTTTGGCTGGCTGTTATTGTAACTACACTGACTGTTGTTGCTGTATTTCTACCTTTAACCATGATTGGTGGAATGACCGGAATTCTTTTCCGCCAGTTGGGTTGGATTGTATCCATAACTGTAACCACATCAACTCTAGCAGCAATCACCTTAACTCCAATGTTAAGCTCTAAATTATTACGACTACGCCCAAAAAAGACAGCACCCAAATGGTTTAGCTATGAAAGAACTTTTAAGGTATTATTAGATAAACTAGACAACTTCTACGGAAATTCTATTAAATGGGCATTGAAACATAAAGCTTTTGTAGTTATCACTTCCATTGCAGTATTTATATCATCGTTTTTCTTGGCAGGATCAATAGGAACTGAATTCATGCCCGAATCAGATACAAGCAGCATTGGAATAACAATAGAACTACAAACAGGAACTCGATTTGAAGAAAGCTCAGTTATAGCACGGCAAATCGACAACATTATAGAAACAGATGTTCCTGAAGTAAAACTAAATGCTGTTACTACCGGCTCTGACGATCGTGGTGGAATTATATCGATTTTTCAGACATCAGGTTCAAACATAATCGTATACAGCCTTAACTTAAGCAAACCCGTTGAACGAGATCGTTCTGTTTGGGAAATCGCAGAAGCATTGCGTTTAAGGTTGAACGAAATACCCGAAATTGTTAATTTTACCATTTCTACATCAGGTGGAATGGGCGGAGGCATGATGGGTAGCTCAAATGTAGAAGTCAGTATTTATGGCTACGATTTTGAAACAACTACGGCATATGCACGACAAATCAAAGAAAGAATAGAGTCAATTGATGGAGCACGTGAAGTACAAATTAGTCGTGAAAAATTCAAACCAGAATTAACGCTTAAGCTAGATCGTGAAAAGTTAGCGTTAAATGGACTAACAACCATGCACGTTTCAACCGCAGTTCGAAATAGAGTTGATGGATTGATTGCGACTCGCTTTAGGGAACAAGGTGACGAATACAACGTTGTAGTTCGATTTAAGGAATCATCGAGAAATTCCATAACCGACCTTGAGAATATTTTAATTTCAACTCCAATGGGATCTAGTATCCGCTTAAAGGAACTTGGAACTATAGTTCAGTCGCAAACACCACCAACAATCGAACGCAAAAGAAAACAACGCATCGTTACAGTTAGCTCTGTACCTTATAAAATATCACTGGGACAATTAGCTTCAGAAATCCAAAATGAACTAGCCTTGCTCGATACACCACAAGGCGTTACCGTTGAAGTTGGTGGAGCCTATGAAGACATGGCAGACTCTTTTACCGACATTGGCACACTGGCATTATTAATCATTGTGTTAGTGTTCATTGTAATGGCCAGTCAGTTTGAATCATTCAAAATGCCATTAATTATAATGATTTCAATATTGTTTATTGTTCCTGGTGTAATTCTCACACTTGTAATTACCAATACAACACTTAGTATTGTTGCTGCTTTAGGTGCGGTGCTTCTGGTTGGAATTGTAGTGAAAAATGGAATTGTGTTGGTCGATTACATGAATTTGATGCGAGACAGAGGAATACCATTAAACGAGGCCATTATTGAATCAGGCAAATCAAGACTACGACCAGTTCTAATGACTGCCTTAACAACCATGCTTGGAATGTTACCAATGGCTTTAAGCAGAGGTGAAGGATCTGAAATTTGGAGCCCAATGGGTATTTCCGTAATTGGAGGTCTTGTATTCTCTACTCTTGTTACCATGGTTCTTGTTCCGGTTGTATACGCCGTAATGGCTCGTAAAGGCGAACGTGACAAAAAAGTAGCACTGCGGAAGAAATTTGTTTTTATGGATAAGTAGTAATGAGTAGTGAGATATGAGTAGTGAGATTTATTTTTTATACTCAGTACTCATATCTCTTAATCTAAAAATAATGAAATAATGAAATCAATATTTATATCATACAACCAAGCATTAACCGAACGTGTTGAATTTATGCTCGACCGTTTGAATGTAAAAGGATTTACACAATGGGTTGACGTAAAAGGTCGTGGAACCGAAACCGGCAACCCGCATTTAGGTACCCACACCTGGCCCGAGATTAATAATGCGCTAATGGCCATTGTTGAAGACGAGAAAGTTGCTGAACTTTTAGAAAAAATACAAAAACTAAATGCTATAAATGAAAAAGTTGGAATAAGAGCATTTGTTTGGAATATCGAACACACAGTTTAATATTTTTTATAAAAATGAATTCATACTGGGGTTCAATCACAATTTATTACATTTTTTAAAGAACACAACACACAAAACAGGGGGTTAAATTCAATTTTAACCCCTGTTTTATTTAAAGCACAAAGAATTTTGCAGGGGTACTTTAAATAAACGAACAATCTGCAAAATAGAAATAAGATTACTTATTTGTTGTTTTGCTTGATATTTGTCAGCTTTTTCATTGTTTTCATTGACATTTTGATTATAATTGCAACTCAATTAAATATAAATAAGTATTTTATTATAAAAAAAATATACAATGTGCGGAATAGTAGGTGTTTTTGATTTAAAGGTGGATGCACAAAGCATTCGTAAACAAGTACTGGGGCAATCTAAAAAAATTCGTCACCGTGGTCCAGATTGGTCTGGAATTTATTGCGGTGAAAAAGCAATCATAGCCCATGAACGTTTATCAATTGTAGATCCGGAGTCAGGTGGACAACCCTTATACAACCAAGACAAATCAATGATTCTTGGTGTTAATGGTGAAATATACAACCACCGCGAAATTCGCGAACAAACCAAAGACAATTACGAGTATCAAACTGGATCCGACTGCGAAGTTATTTTAGCACTGTATAAAGAGAAGAAAGAAAAATTCTTAGATGATCTAAATGGAATGTTTGCATTCTGTTTATACGACGAGAAAGAAGATTCTTATTTAATAGGACGTGACCATATTGGAATTATCCCCCTATACATGGGCTGGGATAAACAAGGTAACTTTTATGTGGCTTCTGAATTAAAATCACTCGAAGGAGTTTGTACTAAAATTCAAGAATTCCCTCCAGCAAGCTATTTATATAGTAAAGACGGTGAAATCAAACGTTGGTGGAATCGTGATTGGATGGATTATGAAAATGTAAAAAACAACGAAACAAGCATAGAAGAACTCAAAGAAGCAATGGAAGCTGCGGTACACCGTCAACTAATGTCGGATGTACCTTATGGTGTTTTATTATCGGGAGGTTTAGATTCTTCAATCACCTCTGCATTGGCAAAAAGATTCTCAGCAAAACGTGTTGAAGATGGAGATAAGAATGACGCATGGTGGCCTCAATTGCATTCGTTTGTAATTGGTCTTGAAGGTTCTCCCGATCTTGCTGCTGCTAAAATTGTAGCCGATCACATTGGAACAGTTCATCACGAAATTCTATATACAATACAAGAAGGGATTGATGCTATAAGGGATGTAATCTACCACGTAGAAACTTACGATGTAACAACAATACGCGCAAGTACTCCTATGTACCTTTTATCTCGTGTTATTAAATCGATGGGGATAAAAATGGTATTACCAGGTGAAGGAGCTGACGAGATATTCGGAGGTTATTTATATTTCCACAAAGCTCCAAATGCAGAAGAGTTCCATAAAGAATCATTGCGGAAAGTAGACAAATTACATCTTTACGATTGCAACCGAGCAAACAAATCATTGGCCTCATGGGGTGTTGAAGGACGTGTACCTTTTCTTGATAAAGAATTTATGGATGTGGCCATGCGCTTAAATCCAAAAGATAAAATGGCAGGCAGCAATGGAAAAATGGAAAAATGGGTGGTTCGTAAAGCATTTGAAGACATCCTTCCTGAAAGCGTAGCTTGGCGCCAAAAAGAGCAATTTTCTGACGGTGTAGGTTATGGATGGATTGATACCTTAAAACAAATTGCTGAAGATCATGTTTCAGATGAAATGATGGAAAATGCAAGCTACCGTTTCTCTGTTAACACGCCAATGTCTAAAGAAGAATACCATTATAGAACAATTTTTGAAGAGCACTTCCCTAGCGAACAAGCAGCAGCTTGTGTTCCTTCTGTAAAATCAATTGCATGCAGTACTGCGGAGGCTCTTGCTTGGGACGAATCATTTACAAATAATGCAGATCCTTCTGGACGAGCTGTTATGAATGTGCACGATCAAGGTATTCAATTTGAAGACAAAAAGAAGAAATAAATATTTTTAGTTATATAATAAATGCCATTTCTTCTAAAAGGAATGGCATTTATTTTTGATTTTATCTTCGATCAATCAACTAGTAATTTTTTTGAAATGCGCTTTTCTCCATCTGATATATTGACAAAATAAAGCCCGGCCTCTAATTTTATATTCAAAGTTGTTTCTGTTTGCATCGTAGTACCAAAATACTTCTGATATACTTTACGTCCACTTAAATCAAACACATCACTCGCATTAGTATCTCGTCAAGGCTTCACTTTGAGTGAAACCTTGACTAAGCTTCCTAAAAGTGAAACCTTGACTTCCTTCCATAATCATCATCAACGCCACCATTACACACTTCAGTTCTAGCAGGATTAATTATTTGGCAATTGGAAATATTTTTAATTCAAATTCTTAAATACTATTTAATTGAAATTAAATCTACAATTATCAGCTGTAAAATCATACCATCTTATTAGCAATTTATTGCTTAAAATGTATATTTACCAATCAAATTAAAAACAAACGAATTAAACCATTATGAGAATAACCTACCTACTCTCACTCTTATTATTTTTGGTACTTTATGCGTGCCAAAATGAAAACATTGAAAACCTATATGAAAACGTTGAAAATCTAAAACCAATTTCAACAAATGGTCTTTTGGCACATATAACTTTTGACAATTCAATTTCAGATATTAGTCCAAACCAACTAGCCGTTGCTCTTCAAGGTGAAGCAGAATTTATTGATGGAGTAAAGGGAGACGGCGATAGAGCTATTCATTTAGACGGCTACCCACAATCACTTTCAGTTACTGGAGTAGGAATCCATGATTCTATGTCTATTTTCATGTGGTTCAAATCTGACGAAGCTTTATCTGCGACTAGTTCGGCAACTCTATTCGACTATGGGCTCAACAGCTTCTCTGCTCAAATCGATGGAACAACAGGTGCTACTCGTTTTGTAACCAAACACAACTATGAATCAACTACAATTGAACCTTATATAAATTCGTTCTATTCTTGGAACTACATGTACATTGAAACTGGTTCTGGAAAGTTGAATGTAAAATACAAGGGCAGTTTACAAAACGGTGAAGAACTGGAAATTAACGAAGAAATTAGCAGCGAAGGCATTATTAAATCACTGGTTGATATCGTTTATTTCGGACGTTCCTCTTCTGGTGACAACGTAAATGAATCGTTCTTCAAAGGTGGGATTGATAACATTAGAATCTATAATCGACCTTTATCAATCGATGAAATAACATCTCTAATTAACGAATAAGCCAAAGTCAATATGAAACTCAAATTTATAGCTACAATACTTTTCTTCATTACTCTTATTTTTTCTGCTTCGGCCCAAGATTTAGATGCCCTTCTAGATGAAGAAACGGATGAAATAACAGATTACAGCATCGCAACTTTCTTAAATAGCAGAATAATTAATGGGCACTCTGTTGAGCAAATGCCCAAAAATGGTTTAGACTTTAGAATCGCTCACCGCTTTGGAACCTTCAACGAAGGTGGCAAAGAATTTTATGGGCTTGATGAATCAAATTCTTATTTCGTTTTAGACTACGGTATTACTGATCGAATTATGGTTGGAGTTGGTCGTGCTACTTTAAACAAATTAGCTACAGGTTATTTAAAATTTAAAATATTCCGACAATCAAGTGGAGCAGTCAATTTTCCAATGAGTATTTCTTTTTTAACAAGTGCCTCTGCAACAACCAAAACCTATTCCGATGAGGTAAGAAATGACGATTTTATTTCGCGTTTGGACTATACCTACCAACTTTTACTTGCTCGCAAAATGAATAAAGTATCGGTTCAGCTCTCACCAACATTCGTTCACCGAAACCTTGTTGATACAAAAGAAGACTTAAACAACATAGCAGCTTTGGGAATTGGGGGACGTTATAAAATCACGAGTAAATGGGCAGTAAATGCGGAATATTTCTACGTTAATCACTCAAGTTTAGACAAATACTACAACCCACTTTCTTTCGCAGTTTCTTATCAGGTTAGCCATCATGTTTTTCAAATACTTTTAACGAACTCGATGCCAATTACAGCAAATTCATTCATTGGCAATACAACACATAGTTGGACCAACGGAGACCTTCGTTTAGGCTTCAATATATCAACCGTATTTTAAACTACTTTCAAATGAAAAAGATTACAATTCTAGTACTATTGCTTTCATCTACTATCTTTTGTTTTAGCCAAAACCTTTTCTTCACCAAAACAGGTCACGCTTATTTCATGTCGCACACAGATGCTATCGATATTGATGGAAACAACAATCAAGTCACTAGCTTTTTTAATAAAGAAAATGGAGAAGTTGTATTCCAACTATTGATAAAATCGTTCAAATTCACATTGGCTACCGCTGAGGAGCATTTTAACGAAACCTATATGGAATCGGACAAATTCCCCAAAGCTAAATTCAAAGGAAATGTGATGAATATGAATGAAATCGATTTCAATACAGATGGCTCTTATAAAGCTAAAGTTAAAGGACGACTTACCATTCATGGAGCCACAAATGAAATTGAGCAAGAAGGAATTGTAACCATCAAAGATGGTGAGATAAGTGCATCTTCAAAATTTAAAGTAAATATAGCGGACTATAAAATTAAGGTACCCAAAATGGTAAAAGAAAGGGTAGCTCAAACCGTTGATATTGAAGTTGATTTCAATTATGAATTATATAAGTAGTTGAATTGGAGCCTAGCGTAAATCTACGTAGCCAAAATATATAATTGACAATTGAAAACTTCATAACCTGTTATGTTGTTAAGTGATAAAATTTAAATACAACATTATATCTGTTGTATTACTAAAAAAATAAAAAATGAATAAAAAGATAAAAAAAATACTTTTCATTCTAATTCCTGTTGTTATAATTTGCATCGTTATTATTGCTGCATATACTTTCCGTAAACCAGCAACATCAGTTGGCAACAGTAAAGCTGACCTATCAATAACCGCTATTGAGCTTTTTACCAACTTTGAAAACGATGAAGAAAATGCCAATCAAATCTACCTGGGAAAAATAATTGAAGTAACAGGAATTGTGACTGAAGTTATAATTAACCAAGATAAAACCACTAGCATAAAACTTGATTCAGATAACATGTTTGGTGCTATTATTTGCAACTTCAACACTGAAGAAATTAAGAATATTGAGGAGCATGAATCAATAACCATTAAGGGAAGTTGTTCAGGTTTTTTAATGGATGTTATTTTGGAAAAATGTACTATTGTTGAAGTTTAGTAATTAACAATCTCTTTTACAACATGAAAGAACTTAGACGAATTCTTTTTTCACCTATAACCATGGTGGTTTTGCTGGTAATATTAACAATTGCATTAGCCACAGCAACTTTCATCGAGAATGATTTTGGATCGGAAGTAGCCCGAATGAAAGTATACAACAGTAAGTGGCTTGAGCTAATTTTACTGATACTTTCAGTTAATTTAATTGGGAGAGTTATTCTACTTAAACTATATACAGCCAAAAAGTTTTCTATTTTTCTTTTCCACATAGCATTAGTAGTTATGGTTATTGGTGCCGGTGTTACACGCTATTTTGGTTACGAAGGAAGCATGCATATACGCGAAGGAGAATCTTCATCTACTTTAATCACAAGCAATAAAACGGTATCACTTACAATTGACAATAAAAACATTTATCAATTCGAAGCAAATATTGATCAGTCTCAAAAATTCTCAAGTACTTTAAATTTCAACAACCAAACCATCAAAACTCATCTTCGTAAATATTATACAAATGCGTATAAAAAAGCAGTTGAAATTGAAAATGGAAAACCAATTCTAGGATTTGTTGTAGCTGGAAATACTTATCGCGGGTTTGAATACCTAAGTGCAGGTGAATCAGGATTTTACGGTAATATAAGTGTTGCATTCGATAAAAATTCCTTTGCCGACATCATTCTTTCAATTGAAAACGATTCAATATACCTTCAGAGCCCTCACCCAATTTCGATAAGCAATATGGGTGGTGAAAGTAGAACTATAAGTAATTCAGAAAAAACACCACTCGAACCCAAGATTATTTATAGAGTTAAAGAATCTAATTTTATTATTCAAGAATTCTTTAATAGTGCAGAGATTGTTGCAATACCTACTGGTATTAATGAACAGAATAGAGGAATGAGCGCGCTTATTTTCGAGATATCGAATGAAACAAGCTCCACTTCACTAACGCTTTGGGGAAACAACAACTACACTGAAGAAGCGCATGGGATGTTAGGCGACCTAGCAATTGACTTATCTTATGGTAACGAAACAATAGAATTGCCATTCGATATTTATCTCAAAGATTTTGTTATCGATCGCTATCCTGGCTCATCAAGTCCTTCATCGTTTTCGAGCTACGTTACCCTAAACGAAACACATCAGGAGCCAGTGCCTTTCCACATCTACATGAACAACATACTGAAACACAAAGGTTTTAGATTTTATCAATCGTCATACGATCAAGATGAAAAAGGAACCATACTCTCAGTAAACAACGATAAATGGGGTACACTAATTACTTATATTGGATATTTCTTATTAACACTGGGAATTATTTGGTCTATGATCAACTCCAATTCATTCTTACGCAAAACAGTAATCCGAAGTAGTAAAATAGTTAGCATTGCCTTCTTGATTTTTAGTACTTCTCAAATTGCTAATGCACAAGAAACATCAGCCATTTCAGCCAAACATTCCGAAGAGTTTGGAAAACTATTAATTCAGAACAACAAAGGTAGAACCGAACCAGTATATACCTATGCCTCGGAATTAATGCGAAAAATTTCAAGGAAAGAAGAAATATTAGGTTTAAACCCGGTACAACTGTTCATGGAAATGAACATGAATCAAGAGAAATGGATAAACGAACCAATTATAAAAGTTAGCAATGCTGAATTAAGAGCATACCTAGGGTTCACCAATAAATATGCTACTTATTCCGATTTCATTTCGAATACAGAAGGCTACACACTACAACATTTAGTACAAACATCTTTTGCAAAATCGCCGGGTGAGCGAAGCAAATTCGATAAAGCAATTATCAAAACCGATGAAAAAGTAAACATTTGTTATGCAATTTTCTCAGGTAGATACTTGAAAATATTCCCAATCCCGAACAACGAAGAAAATACAAATTGGTATCCATCACATGAAGCAAGCCTAAAAACCGAAAGTAAAGAAGATTCAATTTTCCTTACAAACATTTTACCAACCTATTTCAATGAAGTTAATAGAAGTAGAACTAGTGGCAATTATAAAATAGCCAATGAATATTTATCTGCACTCATTAATTACCAGCGCAAATATGCAGGTTACGAATTGCCTTCTGAATTCAAAACCAAAATAGAAATATTGTATTACAAGTATAATCCGTTTAAGAAATTATTTCCCTTCTATTCTACCATAGGTGTTTTGTTTCTCTTCTTCTTAATTGCATTTATTGCTCTGGGTAAAGATGTTCCAAAATGGGTGAGCATCAGCTTTTACACCATTATTCTTTTAGCTTTTAGTGTACATACATTAGGCATTGTAGCCCGATGGTACATATCTGGTCATGCTCCAATGAGCAACGGCTACGAATCAATGATTTTTATTTCATGGGTTACATTATTAGCTGGTTTTCTTTTCCATAAACGTTCACCATTTGCATTAACCGCAACAGCCGTCTTAGGTGGCTTAACATTAATGGTTGCTAACTTAAGCTTTATGGATCCTGAAATTACCAACTTGGTACCCGTACTCCAATCGTATTGGTTAACCATCCATGTTTCTGTAATTACTGCCAGTTATGGATTTTTAGGACTAGGTGCTTTGCTTGGAGTAATCAACTTAATCCTTATTATTCTTAGAACGAATGAAAACAACAATAGAATCATAGAAACACTTGAAGCACTTACAATTATAAACCACAAAACGCTTATAGTCGGACTGTACTTGTTAATCATTGGTACTTTTTTAGGTGCGGTTTGGGCCAACGAATCATGGGGCCGTTATTGGGGGTGGGATCCAAAAGAAACATGGGCACTAATATCAGTAATTGTATACACAATTGTTACCCATACACGCCTTATTCCTGGTCTAAAAGGACTGTTCACGTTTAATGCCTTAGCTTTATTTGGATTCAGTACAATTTTAATGACCTATTTTGGCGTAAATTATTACTTGTCGGGTTTACATTCATACGCAGGTGGCGACCCAGTTCCAGTTCCTTCATTTGTATACTACACAATTGCCGCAGTAATTTTGCTTACGCTAGGTGCATCAATAAAATTCAGAACTATGATTGTACCAAAAGATGATCAATAGATAATGATATTTTTTATCGGCTAAATTCCATAAAAATTGTATTTTGCAGAGCTTTTTAAAAATCACACTCTTAAGCTGTGATTTTTATTACATTTTTTTAAATGAATGATTGTTACATTCGTTCATTAATTTTTCAACCAACCATTATACAAGTGTGTACAAGGAAGAGCTGGGATTAGAAATAAAAGATTTGGATAAAGGTCAAGAAATGGGATTGTTACAACCTACTTATAAAATTATTGTTCCTGATACTACAGGAGATTTTTCACAACAATGGCAAAGCTGTTTACTACAATTGATAGAGAAATCAGATAATCCTGATCTCACTTTAGTTAGAGTAAATATTTTTGTGAAATCGAATAATCAAGCCAATTATATTACCCAACACGATGTTATAAATAAATCATTTGTCAATTTACAAAACTTTATTTGTCCTCCATTTTGTGTGGTAATGCAAGAACCCGAAGACCCATATTTGGTAATTTGCGAAGCAGGTTTTATTTATACAAACGATGCAAAAGTTAGTTATGGCGTATTTAAAGAACGCGCTTATTGCACTATAGATTCAGGAAATTATAAAGAATACTGGACCATTGGAGCACAATCGGTTCAACCCGATTTAAATGTCTTCGATTCATCAAAAGCTGCTTTTGAATACCTACGTGATTTATACGAACATTTAGGTATAACTTTCAATAACCTTGTACGACAGTGGAACTATGTAGGCGAAATATTAAGTCAAGAACCTGAAAACGGAAAGCTTCGTCAACACTATCAGATCTTTAACGAAGTACGCAGCGAGTTTTACGGTAAATATCGAACTCGAGAAGATTTTCCCGCAGCAACTGGTATTGGCATGAAATACCTGGGTGTATGTATTGATAGTTTTGCTGTATCGGGCAACGACGATTTAAAAATTATTCCTATTAGTAATCCCGACCAAAGTGAATCATACCAATACGGTCAAAAAGTTTTAATAGGGGCTCCCAATAAAAAGAAAAAAGAAAATCAACCACCTCAATTTGAACGCGCAAAATTAATAGCACTTCACAATGCTTCCCGACTTTTAGTATCAGGCACCGCATCTATAATCGGGCAGGATACCATTGGTATTGACGACGTTGAAGAACAAACTCGCGTTACCTTGCAAAACATTAAACGCTTGTCATCACCTGAGAACTTGAAAAATCATTATCCTGAAATAAAAGCCATTCCTACTAAATATAGTTATGCGCGTGTATACGTAAAGTATAAAAACGATATAGCAAAAGTCCGACCAATATGTGAGAATACACTTGGCAATACTCCAACAACTTATATTGTTGCAGACATTTGCCGAGATAATCTATTAGTAGAAATTGAAGCTGAACTAGTTTCTTAAACGAAGCACCTTTTTTTGGACTTTTATTAGACCAGCAACTATTAACCTATAATTCAAACAAGTAAGCAAACTATTCGAGTTTACTTTTTGTTGAATTATGTAACACTATACGAATGAAAACGAAATTAATTTCCATTTTGTTTGTCACCTTTTTGATATCATGTACTATGTCAAACAACAAATTACCCCTTACTAAAAATTCAGAATTTACTCCATTTACAACACCAGTTGATCCTGACTTAGCCTTTTCAAGAGCCGATTCAATAGTAAAAGCAATGACTATTGACGAACGCATTGAAATGATTGGTGGTCATAATTTCTTCTTTGTTCACGAAGTCGAAAGTGCCAACCTACCTCGCTTGTATTTATCAGATGCAACTCAAGGAGTACATTTACGCAAGGACCTCGATTCTCAGCTAGAGAAATCAGTAGCAATGCCCTGCCCTATTATGCTTACCTCAACCTGGAACCGCGATTTAGCGCAGGAATTTGCAAAAAGCATAGGTGAAGAATGCCGCGCAGGCGATATAGCAGTACTGCTTGGACCTGGCATGAACATCTACCGTATTGCTCAAAACGGACGAAACTTTGAATACTTTGGTGAAGATCCATTTTTGGCAGCTCGTTTAATCGAAAATTATATTGTTGGAGTTCAAAGTACAGGAACAATTGGAACACTAAAACATTTTATTGCCAACAACTCCGACTACCGAAGAAGAACATCAAATTCAATTGTATCGGAACGTGCAATACACGAATTATACTTGCCTGCATTTAAAGCAGGTGTTGATGCTGGCGCAATGGCTGTGATGACTTCATACAACCAGCTAAATGGCGAATGGTGTGGTCAAAGCGAATATGCTATAACTGAATTGTTACGTGGCGATTTAGGCTTCAAATGGTTGGTTATGTCCGATTGGTGGTCGGTTTGGGATCCCGTAAAAGGAATCAAATCTGGACTCGATTTAGACATGCCAGGCGAAGGAATTAAAGACTGGGCCATGTTTGACAAATTTGGCGATTCATTTTTACGTACAAATGCCAAACGCTTACTCGATGCTGGTGATGTTTCGGAAGATGATATTAACAGAATGTCTCGAAACATTATTGCTACTCAATTGGCAATGGGTCTCGACAAAAGAGCTGTTAAAGACGAAAGCTATCTCAATAAATTTGATCAACACGAACAAGTTGCTCTTCAAACAGCTCGCGAAGGTATTGTGTTGCTGAAAAATAAAAATAATATACTTCCCATCACAAACGATAGCTTATCGATTTTGGCTACCGGAAGAATTATGGAACTCAGAATGAGTGGCGGCGGATCAGCCGATGTAGAAGGCTACAATTGGGTGAAAATGGTTGACGGTTTAAAAGAACAATTTGGCAAGCAACTAACTTATATCGCAGAACCTAGCAACGAAGAATTACAAGCAGCAGATATCGTTTTGTGTGCCACTGGAACATTCGACAGCGAAGGATGGGACAAAGCCTTTGAATTGCCTGCAGAAGAAACCGAAAGAATAAAAAACATTGTTGCTCAAAACAGCAATGTGGTTATGATTGTAAATTCGGGAAGTGGTATTGAAATGACCAGTTGGAACGACAAAGTTGCTGGCCTACTTTACAGTTGGTATCCAGGCCAAATGGGTAACAAAGCCTTGGCCGAAGTAATTGCGGGGAAAGTTTGTCCTTCTGGGAAATTACCAATTACAATCGAAAAGAAATTTGAAGACTCTCCGGGTTATCCTTATATTCCTGAAGGAGAAAAGTTATATGTTAGTTGGGATGTTGATTCTGATATGTCGAAAGAAGTATACGACAATGTTTACGACGAAGGCGTTTTTGTAGGTTACCGTTGGTACGAAGCAAAAAACATTGAGCCATTGTATGCTTTCGGAACTGGTTTATCGTATACTACATTTGCTTACGATAAGATAAAACTTTCTACTCCAAAACTTCAGAAAGGTGAAACACTTAAAGTTCAGTTTACCATTGAAAATACAGGTAGTGTTGAAGGTGCCGAAATTGCACAGCTGTACATTCAGGACATCGAATCAACAGTTGATCGCCCGCTAAAGGAATTGAAAGATTTCATTAAAGTGGTTCTTCAACCCGGAGAAAAGAAACGAATTGAATTAAAAGTTACTCAAGCTGATTTATCATTCTACAGCGAAGAGCTAAGCGATTGGCTTGCTGAAAATGGAGAATTCAAAGTACTGATTGGTACTGCATCGAATAACATCAAGTTGGAAAAAACTTTTAGATTGATCGACTAATTTCATTCTTATAAAACAAAAGGCTTCTATTTCAATAATTAGAAGCCTTTTGTTTTTGGTTAAAATGCTTTAATTAATTATCAAGCAAAACGATACGTTGAGTATATCCTCCACATTTTACGATGTAAAGCCCAGCTCCTAAATTGCTTAAATCAAGTGAAGTTTCATTTCTCAATAAAACCTGCTGTTTCACTTTAGTCCCAGCAACTGTATATATCCCAACAATTGCGCTATCAACACTCAAGCCTTCTAAAAATACCTTTCCGGTTGATGGATTTGGATAAACTTGAAATTCAGTATTCATTGCAAATTCATCGTCAATACCAACCATGTTGATAAAATCTAAACTCTCCCAATTTGAGCCAAAGTGATTGTCCAAATCGTCGGCTATCAACTGTATTCCTTGACCTGATTTAGCGTCGGGCCATGTAGTGTTTTCGTTGTATCGTACGCGGTCTATTATTATTCCTGTTGGCGTTTCAATTTTAACCGCTTCGCCATCATCTGCCAAACGGCCACTCTCCCATTGATATACATTCAACCCTTTATCGAACCAAAACTCGGAACTTGCATTATTGGTTATATAAATATCTCGTCCTGCTCTGAAATTACTTTCTTCTGGAAATGAAAATGAAACTCCTTTAGTAATGGAATAACCTGAAATATCAATATCTTTCGTCCCTTTGTTCGATAAAATAATAAATTCAAGATCCATATCGGTATGAGGTGAATTGTATCCAAGCGCACTAATATAAATTTGCGAAATCATTTCATCAAATTGCAAGTTAGCTCCTATATCGCCATTGTTAGCTGCACCTAAACAAGGTGAAATTGGCGATAAACTAAAATCGAATTTGTTAGGGTTTGTAAACTGAGGATTCGAAAATAAATTATTACTTCCTGCTGGTAAAGCTTCATTATCTGAAGCAGAATAGCTTATTTTAATCGTTGATTTATTGTCGCAAACATAAGTATTGCCATAGGTATTTGAAAGTATCGAGTTTGTGATAACAGCATTACCACCAGCGTCGCCAATATTTTTTTCGAAACAAGCTATCGATTTTTCATTCCCGTAGTATGTACAATGATCAATTGTAACTTTACACGAATCTTTCAATCCGGCCCCCATGTTACAGTTCACAAAAATTGAATTTGAAATGGCGGCAGACGATTGTTGACCTACAGATACTCCCTTATCAGTAATGTTGTATACAAGAATATTTTCAATTGAAATATTTTGAGCTTCTTCGCCAATGTCAATTCCATCGCTATTAAAGCCGTGGAAATCGTGAATTACACAATCTTTAATTACGCCATTGCTAATATCATCAAAGTCAATCGCATCTGAATCGGGTTCGTTATTACCCGTAAATCTACAGTTCTCGATGTATCCTTTCCCGTATTTCACATTAATGTTATCGCCAGTAATTCGACTGTGTAAATTACTATTTTTCAATACCACATCGGAATATCGGGCATGAATTGGAGTTGCATGTACGTTCTCGATATGCATACCATCCATTCGAATTACAGAATTGAAAACTGAAATAGCAGCTATTTCACGAATTGGGTTTATTCCTTTCGAAGCATCTTCAATTACAACATTGTTTAAATAAGAAGTATCGGCATTTACAAAATTCAGAATTCCCCATTTTTTGTTTTCACTTTGAGGATTGCTCATAAAGTAAACTGGTTCATTCTCGGTTCCATTCACTTCCATTGAACCATTAATTGTTAGGGACACATTGTCGCTCATATAAAGCTCAACACCTTGTTCAATAATCAATTTGCCTTCTTCAGCAACCTTTACATTATTGGGCACTCTATAAGGTGAACAATCTTTAGTAAGTATTAGCTCATTGTCAATGTTTTCAGATAAAATACAAGAGCCATCACTTTCAAAAACAGCAATTACATTCAAATCTGATTCGTGAACAAAATTATAGTTGGCATTGGTTGAAATGTAATCTCCCGTTCCGATTGTAGTTGCTGAAAGTTTCAGATCAAAACTTATATCACTACTACTACCAGATACCTGATGCACCTCAACGGCAATAACATTTTCGCCTTTTTGTAAGAATTCAGAATCAATTTGGTAGGTATCAAAACTCGATTCGGAACCACCTCCAACAGCATTTATAGCTGTGGTATTGTATTCAATTGTACCAGAAGGTAAATTTTCACGCACTACTTCAACTCCATTCAAATAAACAACTGCACCATCGTCGCACTTTAGGTCAATCCTTAAATTCTGGAACACATCTACATCAGTAACTGTAAATTTCTTACGAAAATAATTGGTAATGTATTTATTGTTACTATCGTCTCCATAGCTAATTTCTGTAGTTTCATCACCATCACCGTATCCTAATTCAGCTCTTCCTTCAGCCCAATCATTATCGTTATAAGCAAGGTCTATCCATGCGTTAGCTAGGTTCACTCCCGAATCGAAATACTTCCAATTTCCGTCACTGTTGACAAGGATTGTTGAGCCTTGGCTAGCCCAACCCTTGAACTGAAAACCAGCCTTTGAAATAGCAGCTAATTGAATCTCTTCAGATGCAGGATAAGCACCTTGATTAAAACTTCGAGTTAAAGCAATACCGTTGAAATCAACAGTTCCACTATTGGCTGGAAAGATTGAAATCGCTAACGGTTCACTGGCTTCAAATCCATAATTCATCAAATCGTTCAACAGTGCATTTGGCCGAGTATTGGCAAACGATTTCAAATTATCGATGTTATTCTCCCAACGACTTATTGATGATATTGGATCACCGTAGGATGAAGAGGTACCTTCCCAACGTTGAATATGATTGGGCATTTCTTCTTCGATATTCGTTTTAAACTGATCGATTAAATCTTTGACTCGGTCGGGACTATAAGTAGTAAACAAATGATCGGCTAATCGGCGGCCAAAATATTGGCGATAGCCATCGTTTTCAAGTAAATCACCAAATGGAACAACTCTTTTTCCTTCGTAATAATCAATTAAATTTCGGGTTGGACTAAAAAATCCTCGGTCTAAATCCATTAATATCCATTTCCATTTGCCACCGTATCTGGGCTTCCATGCCATGGTATTATGGTCGAGTGAGGTATTTCGAACAGCCATTTCAGCAATAATATAATCTGTAAAATTTTCAATGTCCATTTCTTTGCAAACGGCATTATAATTGGCCTGATTCGACAAACCTGCTTTTGTTAAATCTTCAAAATCTTTATAGCTAACAGTATTTCCAGCTTCGGCGTATAAACCATCATCGGTCCATTCTACCATATCGATATCTAAGCCATCGAGTTGATGATTTTGAATGATAAAATCTTCGTCAACTTTCGAACGGATGTTATGGATTCCCATGTATTGACCATTTACAAAAACCACAACTGGACGAAAGCCTTGAAAGTCGACCTCCATATTTACTGCAGTCAAACATTGAGACATTCCATCACGAAACAAAGTATAAGCCCAATCGCTACCTGAAGCTCTCAAGGCAAAGGAATCGAACCTGCTTCTATCTCTATCGGTAAATAAAGGATAATCCAGCTTACCTTTTCCGTAATCTTTTCTAAAATAAACGCCTAACATTTTTTGTGGCAATTGCCACGAATACAGGCCATTAACCTTTGTCCCAGCTTTTAGGTTAAAAGCAGCTCTGTCGCTTCCATCGTTTTCAAAAAGCTCAATATTAATTGGCACTTCCCAGTCGGGCTTTGAATCCTGAACATAGATTCCTTTTTCGCTATCCCAAAAATTAGCTGCTTCAGTAGCTAAAGAAACAACTGGTAAATTCCCAATTGCATTATCGGTATCGATAAAATAACTGTGCGTAAAAACATCTCCGGGTATTTGGTCGCTTTTATAAATTCGAGCTCGGAGTATTGTTGTTTCATTAATTTCTATTGGACTTTCGTAAAGAGATGATTGTTCTGTTGGTTCAGATCCATTGGTTGTAAAACGAACTTCACCCCCAAAAGTATTTTTAATTTCAACTACAAGAGCTTTTGTATAAATTCCACCCATAGGTGTGAAGTGTGGTTTATTTCTTACAATTCCATCAAAGTTTTCATTTCCATTTGAAGCGCCTAGTGTGGGTTCAATAAAATAACCCCATTCACTACCGTTATCATTTATACGTCCAAAAGAAATATTGTGATCCTGAGGTCCATAAATAAGAGAATCGAGAGCTTCTCCTTTATTGCTAGAAAACAACAACTCTTCACCTGCTGATGATAATTTGAAGTTTGTGTGCAATCCTGCATTATTGCCATCGGCCCAAAGAATGAGATATTCACCGGCTTTAATTTCTGTTCCTGCAGGAAAGACCCATTTTTCAGGATCAGAAATATTATCTGAAAAGTAATAACCCGCCAAAGAAACATCTGAATTTCCAGCATTATAAAGCTCAATCCAATCTGAACTTTCATTGTAATCAGGATCAATAGTGATCCCTACATTAGACGCTAAAAACTCATTTAGTACAACTTGCGAATACAAATTATTCCCTAAAACTAGCATAAACAGCAATACAATTGCTGCATAAATATCCAACCTCAACATACTCTATATAAATTTAATATACAAATAAACACACACACAAAAAAAGGGGAAGGCTTGCTTAAAACCAATAAACTTACTAGGATAAATATAACAAATAAATTACATCCAGATACGTTATTAAGTAAGATTAGTTTATTCTAATTTTTTTTGAAATTTGATGTGATTTTGATTCAATACATACTATATAAAAACCCGAAGGAAAAGAGATTAACGGAAAAGAAACCTCTTGATGTTCACCACATTTCACTCTAATTCTTTCAGATAAAATTTTCTTGTCATTTAAACTATACATAGAAAGTTTAGCCCTAGAGTTTTCATTACTAGAAAAATTAATTTGAAGTGTACTATCA
>JAQIBQ010000133.1 GCA_027859005.1 Prolixibacteraceae bacterium
CAGAAAATGATTATCTCAATTTTGTTTAACAACACAAAATATAGAATTTAAAAACTATCTTCATTTGAAAATTGTTTATCTTCATTATCGTTATAATTACTTTGCTATATTACATACTATTAACAGTATACTTGCAATTTTCGATTTATAAAATTTAGTTTTCTTTTAATACTTCAAAAAAAATGACTTCCAAATTATTTTTCACGGCAACATTTATTTTATTCTTTTTAAACCTGTCTACAGCAAATAATAAGGGATATTATCGTTTCCCTTCCATTGCAAAAGATGTAATTTCGTTTACTTCCGAGGGTGATATATGGTTATACAATCAAAAGACCAATACAAGTGCTCGACTAACAACAAGTAGTGGTTTAGAATCAAATGCATCCTTATCTCCTGATGGAACTACAATTGCATACAATGCTGAATACGAAGGCATAACTGAAGTTTATTCCCTTCCTATAAACGGTGGAATTCCAAAACGTATAACATATGAAGGATTATCAGGACGTTCTGCACCAAAGGTTATTAACTGGATTAATAATACTGAACTCCTACTTTCAACTTCAAGTAATAGTACACTACCCAACAGGCAGCTTATAAAAATAAACACTGAAAATCTGGAAACCGAGATGATACCCTTATCTCAAGCCGATGAGGGAACCTACGACGAACAAGGAAATATCTATTTTACGCGCTTACCATTTCAAGGCAGCCAAACCAAAAGATACAAAGGAGGTACCGCCCAAAACATATGGAAATTCGATGGGCAAAACGAAGCAATTCATTTATTGCCAGACTACCTGGGAACAAGCAAAAACCCAATGTATTATAATTCACGCATCTATTTCTTAACCGATAGAGATGGAACCATGAATATTTGGAGTATGAATCTTATGGGAACCGATTTAAAACAACATACAAAGTCAATAGCCTGGGATATTAAAGACGCTGAATTATTTGAGGATAAGATTATATATCAACTTAAAGCCGACCTTCATCTATTTTCAATCACCAATGAAAAAGATGAAAAATTAGATATATCTCTAATCTCAGATTTCGATCAACGAAGGGTGAACTGGATTAAATCACCTCTATCTAAAATTGAAAGTACAAGCCTTTCGAATGATGGGAAGCAAGTAGCAATTACTGCACGCGGACGTGTTTTCACAACTCCTGCCGAGGGTGGACGATGGACAGAAGTAACCCGGAACTATGGGATTAGACATAAATATGCCTCTTTTATTGGAACAAGCGACAACGTAGTTTTCCTTTCCGATCAATCGGGCGAAATGGAATTTTGGAAAACCGACAAACTAGGAACAGCTGCACCGGTACAATTAACAACAAATACCGATGTGCTTGTAATGAACTATGCTGTTTCACCTAACGGAAAATACATTGCCTATATCGAAAAAGACCATGCCCTTAAATTACACAACATAGAGACCGAAGTTACCAACACAATTGATATCGGCAAAGTTGGAAGACCTTCGAACTTAAACTGGTCAAATAACAGTAAGTTTATTTCTTATGTTGATGCTGCCGAGAACCAAAATCAATTCATTAAGGTGTACCAACTAGACACAAAGAAAACCTTCGAAGTAAGTTCAAAAAGGGTTGATAGCTATAATCCTTGTTTCAGTGCAGACGACAAATGGTTGTACTTTCTTTCCGATAGAACGTTCAATACATCGGTTTACAGTCCTTGGGGTTCTCGCCAACCTGAGCCCTTTTACAACAGAACAACAAAAATATATGCCCTTGCTCTAGTCGATTCACTCCGTTCTCCATTTATACCTGACGATGAATTGACCCTTTTAACAAAAAAGGAAGATGAAAAAGAAGGCGACGAAACAAAAAAAGAAAAAAAGAAAAAAGAAAAAGATAAAAGGAAAAACGACAAGGAATCAATAGCTTTCGATTTCGTAAACATTAGTGACAAACTAATTGAAGTTCCTGTTCCAGCTCATAATATATTCGGCTTAAGCTGTACAAAAAAACACATCTACTGGATACAACGTGAAATCAATGAACCTTCGAACCTAAAGCTTTACAGTATTAAAATATCGAACGAAAAAGAAAACAAACCAATTGAAGTTGCCGATAAAATTAGAAGTTATGAGCTCTCGGCCAATGGCAAAAAATTATTAATTCGAAAAAAAGATGGCATTTACGTACTCGATGCGAATGGCGCTAAAGTCGATTTTAAAAATGCAAAGGTAGACTTAAAAGACTGGATTTTTAAAGTCGATCCGGTTGAAGACTGGCAGCAACTATTAGTGGATGCTTGGCGTTTAGAACGAGATTATTTCTACGACAAAAATATGCATGGTGTTAATTGGGATGCTGTTCTCGAAAGGCACTTGCCATTAGTTAAACGAGTAAGTGACAGATACGAATTAGATGACCTTATTGCCCATATGGTTTCTGAACTTTCGGCTTTACATACTTTTGTATACGGAGGCGATAAACGCAAAAGTCCCGATAAAATTGACATTTCATCTTTAGGAGCAGATTTGATTAAAGACAAAGTTAGAGGAGGCTATGTGATTAAACACATCTACAATGGCGATCCTGATTATCCCGAACAACTCTCCCCTCTTTCAAAACATCATTTAAAAATTGCAACAAATCATATTATTAAAAAAGTAAATGGCGTTGATGTACTTTCGGTAGCACATATCAATACCTTGCTCAATAAGAAAGCTGGACAACAAGTCTTACTTGACCTAAGCGACGAACAGGGAAAGACTTACCAAGAAGGTGTTCACCCTATCACAATGGGGCAATTTTCGAACTTACGTTACAACGAATGGGAATACTCACGAAGAATTGAAGTTGATAAAAAGAGCGACGATCAAATTGGGTATTTGCACTTAAGAGCCATGGGTGGCAAAAACTATCAAGAATTTGTAAAAGGATTTTACCCTGTTTACAATCGAGCAGGTTTAATTATTGACGTTCGACATAATCGAGGTGGAAACATCGACAGTTGGGTGCTTGAAAAACTACTCCGAAAAGAATGGTTCTTCTGGCAATCCCGGTCAGGAACTCCTACGTGGAATATGCAATACGCTTTCAGAGGACATGTTGTTGTGCTGTGCAACGAAAAAACAGCCTCCGATGGTGAAGCATTTGCCGAAGGATTTAAACGACTAGGATTAGGTAAAGTTATTGGCACCAGAACATGGGGAGGCGAAATTTGGCTTTCATCGAGCAATCGTTTGGTTGACGGCGGTATTGCTTCAGCGTCTGAATTTGGGGTTTATACAAATGATGATGAATGGATTATAGAAGGACATGGAGTTGAACCCGATATGATTGTGGATAACTTACCTTATGCAAGCTTTAATGGCGAAGATGCCCAGCTCAATGCTGCGATCGATTACTTACAAAAATTAATTGAGGAAGAGCCGGTAACAGTACCTGACTATCCACCATTTCCCGATAAATCATTCGAGTACCCAAATGAATAAATAATTTATATTTTTGGCCTTCTTAAAAAAGAATAAAACCAACCATGAAGAAAGCATACGAAAACATTCATCCAATTTCAAAACTTGGAACAGTAGCACTTGTTGCTATTATTAGCTTAATAGTTGTACTTATTATTGCAGCTGTTGCAGCAATTCCCATTTTTGGATCGCAAACATTTACTGATTTAATTTCTTCATCGGTACAATTTAATGCCGATAATATCAATTTATTGAAATACCTTCAGATTACACAATCAGTGGGACTCTTCGTAATTCCATCAATAGTGCTTGCGCTTCTTTTTGGAGGAAAAATTGGAACTTATTTAAAGCTGAACCGAAAACCACTCGGACTAAGTATTCTTTTATCGGTAATTATTGTGCTTTCTGCCAGTCCGCTAATTAATTTAATTGGCATCTGGAACATGAACATGAGTTTACCGAATTGGATGTCGAGTATTGAAGAGTGGATGCGTACAAGCGAAGATAGTGCAAAGGAACTAACAGAACTTTTTGTAAAAGCTGATAACATAAATGGTTTACTTTTCAATATTTTCATGATTGGATTGATTCCAGCCATTGGCGAAGAATTTCTCTTCCGTGGAATAATACAGCGCATATTCGGCGAATGGACCAAGAATAAACACGTAGCAATTTGGATAACAGCCATTTTGTTTAGTGCATTGCATTTGCAATTTTATGGTTTCTTGCCCAGGGTGCTTTTAGGGGCAATGTTTGGATACCTGCTTATTTGGAGTGGTAATTTATGGCTACCAGTAATAGCGCATTTTGCGAACAATACAACAGCAGTTATTGCCTACTATCTATACAATAAAGATATCATTCAAATGGATCCCGATTCTATTGGAACTAATTCAGAATATGGAATAGCAGCAATTGTAAGTCTTGTATTTATCGTTGTTTTATTCCGACTATATCATTTAATCGAAAACAGGAAAAAATTAGAAGTCTAACTGAGACTGACTTTTATTGGCCTTAATTTTTTCTCTTTCAGATTTCCGAAACACATAAACAATACCGTATTGCTGAGCCTTTTCGCGCTTTGCACTGTCGGGTAAATGACTAAAGGCTTGCTCAATTTCGTTCCAAAGTTGCACAATTAACTCATCGGCTTCAGTCCGCATAGCTGCAACTTGGCTTGAGCCACGATCGGTAGTTGCCTGCAATGTTTTTTGGAAATGGTAAGCATCAGATAATTTCTCATAATTCACTCTAACCAATGCTATTGATGGATTATAAAAGGGATTTCCTCCACTCATAATTCTTTTACGGTCGCCTTCAAGTATATTCATACCCCAAGTTAGAACATCATTTTCTGAAGAAAGGGGTGGCAAATTATTCTCAAAAGCTTCGGTCCCATAATAACTTCTTATGTTTGATTTAAGCTCGCTCCTGTTTATTGCAAAATTCATTACCTGAATGTAATGCGACACATACATACGTGCCTTCCGCAAAAGCTCAACATAAATCTTATTTTTTTCAGTCTGATTTTTTCGAGCTGCCTCAAGATTAAGTAGTGTATTCTTGAATTTCGGAAAAAGGGAACGAAGAGCTGTTAAAGATGCTTCGGAAAAAGGAATATTTTGTGGACCATCTTTTTCAAATTTATGAAAAGGCTTTCCAAGTGCTCGTAACCGAGCTTTATCAGTATTTGGGAGACGACGATATGGCATGGCGAATGTTTGGTGCGAATATATGTTCTTGTGTCGAAGTTTGAAAATATTCGCAGAAGTGTTTTCAAAAAATTATTAACAATAGGGCAGAAAAAAGCCTTGTCTATTTTTAAAATTAAGACAAGGCTATTAATGGTTCTAACTGATTAATTTCATCCATGAATATTATCTTTCAAAGTTAAAGGAATATGATTTCTTTCCGCTGTTTAATACTAGCTCATATTCGCCTTCGAACAATTGAGAAAGATTAAATCCATCGGTAATACTAAAATCATTACCTAATTCTTTTGAAAATGAATACCCATTTTCATCTGACAATTCAAGATTTACATTATCTAAAGAGTAATTCAAAAATGATAAACGCAATACATTGTCCATTACTTCAAAATAAGGAGCAAATGCTTCATCGGTGTCAATCAATTTAAATTTATTTCCATCAATTTTGAAATCCATAGTTTGAGTACCATAAATGTTTTTTACTGTAATTTTATAAGCACCATTGTCTAAGTTTTTAAAATCGAAAATTTTAGAATAAATTTTCTCATCAATTCTACCTTCTTTGTAATACAAAACATCACCGTTTACATCTTCGATAGTTAATTCAGAAAC
>JAQIBQ010000148.1 GCA_027859005.1 Prolixibacteraceae bacterium
GATTAAAACTTAAGGTGCTCATGAATACTTCGTATTTGTCTTGATGAAGAAGTTTGCAAGAAATCATCCCGAGGCCTCGGGACCCAAAATAAAAGCACTTCTATTTTCGAAATACTAAGTGCGGCGGGATGATCTTCTCGCTAACTCGAAGCTATTCCATCTTTCTAAGTATTGCATTACATATCCATACTTTTAATTTGGAGGCCACCGCTACTAAGTATCAGTTGCACAATTCAAACTAAACATATTTTATGTTATTGGAATTAACCATATATATATACTAATAATTTGTATTAGTTGATCTTTAGAGGCAGTTTGAACTCTTATTTCTATTTTAGAAAACAGAAGAAGGTGGACTTGTGGAGTATATCAATAACTCTGAATAAAATCCGATTCAATCGTAATAGTTCCTTTTTCAGCGTTTTGAGCTAAGTCAATCATACATTTTGCAATCTGATTTCCGCTTACTGGTCTGTATTTTTTTAAATTTCCAACCATCAAAGGATTCAATGCTTTGTAGATATAAGATCCAATTGTTTCAGCAATTCTTTTCTCTTCGCGTTCACCTGTGATTAACGAAGGGCGAACAATAAAGAGTGTTGAAATATTAAGCTTCTTTATGGCTTCTTCCATTTGGCCTTTTAAGCGTAGGTAGAATAAATTAGATTGATGATTAGCACCCTGAGAACTTACCACTAAAAATTTTGGAATGGACAACCGCTTACACAATTTTGCTAGTTCATAAACGTATTGATAGTCAACTTTAATCTGCCCTTCTTTCCCGGCTTTCTTTAAAGTTGTACCCAAAGTACAGTAACATTCATCAATTTTAACATCAAGTTTTATTTCATTTAACGAATCTAAATTATGAAGTTGAACTTTCAGCTTAGCATGAGTAACTGTTAATTTTCTTCGGGAAAATACATAGATGCTTTCATAAGATTCATTTGCTAGTAATTCAAGTAGTATTTGTTTTCCTACCAAACCTGTAGCTCCTACAATTAATGCTTTTTTCATTTTATTTTTTTAAAAGTTCGTTATTCTTTTTGTCCTTGCATCAATGTCATTGGTTTTATGATCTAAAGTTAATTTTTCCTAAAACCTGATCGTAAAAATATTTGATCGCTAAATTAATGAATTACTACTAGTAACTGTTAACAATATTTTGAGAATCAATGTAGATTAGTTTTTTTCCATGCTTACAATTGATATTTTTGGAAGCTGATTTACCTATTTAAACAAATCATTTCATGATTAAATTTTCATTCTTATTTTTAGTTGTGCTTTTTAGTGCATCTATATCAGTTGGACAGCTTGTTATTAACGAAGCATCAAATAAGAACCTGACTCAAGTTCAAGACAGTGAAGGCGAATACAACGACTGGATTGAAATATACAATTCAAGTGAAAATGAAATTAATCTTGAAAGTTGGACCTTAAGTGACAGTAAAGGAGATTTATTTAAATGGCAGCTCGGAAACAAAACTATTGATGCTAATGGTTTCCTGTTAGTTCATGCTTCAGGAAAAGATTTTAAAGCCTTTAACGAAACAACCTACTGGAGAGGTATTGTAGTTCCTATTGATACTTTTACCTATTTAATACCAAATGAATCAACGCCTTCAACCTGGAACTTTCTTAGTTTTGATGATTCAAATTGGGAAAAAGGTCGAGCTGGATTTGGTTACGACGATGATGACGATGAAACGATTGTACCTACAGGGACTATTTCTGTTTATGTTCGTAAAGAATTCACTCTTACCGAAAGCGATATTATAATTGATGCCGTTTTACATGTCGACTACGACGATTCATTTATAGCTTACCTGAATGGCGTAGAAATAGCACGTTCTAATATTAATGGTACACCTAGTTGGAATACATTTGCTTCGGGGAATCACGAAGCTGTTATGTACTCAGGAGGACAGCCTGAAGGTTTTGATATAGATCTAGATGTATTAAAAGCAAGTCTGCAAAAGGGTACTAATGTGTTAAGTATAGAGGTGCATAACATCAATTACGATTCATCTGATTTAACAATTATTCCCTATCTCTCATTTGGCTTTAGTTCTATAAACTCCAATTTTCAAGAAGCTCCAGAGTGGTTAAGTCAGGTTATTGATGGTGACGAATTGCATGCAAATTTCAAACTTTCAAGCAATGGAGAAAAAATATATTTGGCTAAATCAGGAATACTAATTGACTCATTGAATGTGAAGAAAATGCACTTGAACCATTCCATTGGAAGAGTTACTGATGGAGCAACTGAAATAGCATATTTTATTAATGCTACACCCGGATCGAGTAACAACACTTCTGAAGGTTTCTTGAAAGGTTATGCAAAAAAACCTGATTTTAATTTGAAAGCAGGTTATTACGATTCTTCAATTGAATTAGTTTTAACATGTGAAGAAGCAAATGCAAAAATTCGATATTCAACAACTGGTAGTGATCCTGACGAGAATTCTTCATTGTATTCAAATCCTATTTCTATTTCAACCACAAGATGCATTAAAACCAGAGCTTTTGTTGATGGAAAATTGCCAAGTAAAGTTGAAACAGCAAGCTATTTAATAAATGAAGAGTATGAATTACCCGTACTTTCTGTTTCTACAGATAATTCTAATTTATACGGCAATGATGGTATTTTTTCAAATATTAACGACACTTGGGATATCCCAAGCTATGTAGAATATTTTGATAAAAATAAAAAATTAGCTTTTAGTCAGTTTGCAGGTATGCAGGTCGATGGTGGTGCTGGTGGAAGTCGGTCGAGAGAACAACATTCGTTTAGGATTGAACCCCGAAACGGAACTTTTGGTGATGGCGATTTGGAATATCGTTTGTTACACCGACGTCCAAATCGAAAAAATTATCCTTCGTTTTATGTGCGAAACGGTAGCAATCAGTACAATATATTGCCCTACAAAGATGCATTAGAAGTAACTGGTTTAGGCAAAAATACCTACACTTATTATTCTGCATATGAACCAGCTGTTGTGCTTATTAATGGCAAATTCTTTGGCGTGTATGAGTTGCGCGAAAAAATTAACGATGACTACTTGGAAGATAATTATCAAATGAAAATTGATTCATTGGACTTTTTAGGCGTTAGTTATTTTAAAAGTATACAAAAAGGTGAAAGCCCACAATTAGAAGCTATTAAAGGATCAATAGATCCTTTCCTCGAAGATTTCAGCCGTTTTGAAAGTTTTGATGCACAATCTGAAAATTACCTAACTCAGGTGAGCGAATTTTTAGACCTTGAAAGTTATACCGATTATATTATTGCTGAATCGTGGGTTGGAAATAACGATTGGCCCAATAATAATATCAAACTATTCCGTTGCGAAAGTACCGATTTCAAATGGAGATGGGCAATTAACGATCTAGAATGGTCGCTTAATCCAAATGGTTGGACCACTTCTTCGTTCGATCATATAAGCTTTATGCTAGGTTTCGGAACTTCAAACTATTACACTGGATTTTGGTACAACATGATGCAGAACGAAGAATACCGAGCTTATTTTATTAATCGTTTTGCCGATTTGATGAATACAAATTATCTCTCGGCAAATCTTCTCGATTTAGAGCAAGGTATGTTTGATGAAATTTATCCTGAAATGGATAGTCAATTTCAACGTTGGGGCAACTCAAACGTAACGGCCCAATTGAACGACTTCACGAATAATCACAATACATTTCAATCGGAATTGGGAAAAAGAAGTTCTTATGTGAGAGGTGATCTTCGTAGTCATTTCGATTTAAGTAAAAATGTGAATGTGATTTTGAATGTTGAACCCGAAGGCGCAGGGAGTATTCAAATAAGTACCGTAACTCCCGATATTTATCCCTGGAAAGGAATATATTTTAGTGATGTACCGGTTGATATACAGGCGATTTCAAATTTGGGTTATGAATTTTCGCATTGGGACGATGCTAATTTTGTGGATGACATTTATGCTGCGGAATTGAGTAACGAATTTCAAAATTCTCGAGTAGAACTCACTGCGCATTTTACTGAAGTTGACAACTTCGATAAGGGGATTGTTATCAGTGAAATAAATTACAAGAGTAGCGATGAGTTGAAAAGTCCTGATTGGATTGAATTGTGTAACCTTAGTCAAGACGAAGTGAATTTAAAAGATTGGTATTTTACTGACGATGATACTTCGCATGTATTTGTTTTCACAAACGATATAATACTTGTTCCAAACCAACGATTGGTTGTTTCAAACGATAATGAATTATTGCATCAATTGTATCCAAACGTAAGCATTCAAACGAATGATTTTAAATTTGGATTAGGAACTCCAAACGATGGTGTACGTTTGTATAATTCAAATGATGAAATGGTTTTTAATGTAAGCTATTCCGACAATTATCCATGGGCATTAAGTTCCGACAATTCTGGAAGAACATTAGAGTTGAAGTCTGCCAATGGTGAATATAGTCATTCAAGTGCATGGCATAGAGGCTGTGTTGGTGGTTCGCCTGAAATAGTCTATCAAGCCTGTCACGAATTTAATGTTTCGGCACCAAATGTTGTTTTAAACGAGCTTGATTTTAATGCATATCCTAATCCAGCAAAAGATCAAATTACGGTGGATGTATTAATTGAAGATGATGTGCAGTTTTGTGAATTGAAACTTTACAATTTATTGGGAGATGAACTGCAAACTATTGATATCGATGCTTGGAATAAAGGACATCAGCAAATTTTAGTTGATTTATCTGCTATTTATGATAATATGCTTATCCTCAAGCTAACTTCGAATAATAATGAAAAAACAATTAAGGTAATGAAGTTGAATTAATATTTGAATTTCTTCTAGATTGAATTATATCTCATGGGTTTTATTAGCTCCGCTGATCTCGCAAGCTCGATTCCCAGTCTCTTGATGCGCATTAAAAAATACAGATTTCGTTGAGATACCTCGTCAGCTTGCTGCGAGGAGTTTCATTGATTTTGATTACATCTTCTGTTTTCCGCACCTTACAAGAGAGTTTTCTAAAAGGCCTGATTTTACGGGGATGAGTTTTGAAAATGGGTGTCATATGTCAATGACTGAGATCTAAAACAAATGGAATTAATAAAGCCACGAATACCGAATTGTTTTGATATTACAAATATTATCTGCAAAACAGAAAGCTACAGAATCATAGGAATCTGTTCGGAGGTATATAATACCAATATTCCATTCAAAAGGTAAAAAGAATATGTTGTAAACTACAAAGAGACAGTATTAGCACATAAATTTTATGCTGACTTTATTGTTTTTGATAAAATAATTTTAGAGGTAAAAGCTATTTCTGAGATAAACGATAAATCGATAGCACAATCTATAAATTACTTGAACGTTTCAAAATGCAAACTATCATTACTTGTTAACTTCGGAGAGATACAACTTAATTATAAGCGTATTGTGAAATAACACGAATCACGTTCCGAATTATCGGGATAAAATTCGGAATTCGTGGCCATTTTAATAATAGCAACAATTTGCTATTCCTTTTCTTGTTTTTAATAATAGTATTATTAAGATAGCATCCACCCCAATGTTATAGTGATCCGTGAATTAGGGTCTGAATTCTATTCTTTTAATTTAAGATTAGAGCAGGCAAAAAAAACGATTTCCTTCTAAGAAAAGCGTTTTTATATATCTTGTTTGGTTTATTGTTCAACTGTAAATGCATCAAAGGAGTGAGGTGCTAACTTTATTGAATAAACATATTTCTCGGGATTAATTACTCTTTCCCAATATTTAAGTTCTGGACGTATTTCAACTTCTATCTTTTCTTTAGTTTCTATATTGCGCAACGATTTAATTTTGTTGGTAAATATAACTTTCATCTCAACCGACTCGTTGTTAAACGATTCAAGTACAAAGGTGTCATTGTCGTAAGTAAACAACGAGACTTTTGAAGCTCCTTCCAGTTGCATGTTATTTCCTTTGTTTGCTATACTTCTAATATTGTTTAATACTTCAGTTGGAAGATTGTATAAATCGGTAAAATTTTCGGGAACTACAAGAACATATAAAGTAGCATTAGCAAATTTGCCTTGGTGAAGTATTGGCCAACCTAACTCATTGTCCATTCCCGAAATTATTTCCCATGAATCGTTTGTGAAATATTGAATTTGTGGGATGAGCATTGGTTCAGTTCCTTCAACTATTCTTCGATTCACCATAAAATCTTTTACCAGTGCTTTACGTGTTGTATATTCAAGATCTACTATAGATCTGATACCTCTTTCTTGCAAGGCATTTAATAATCCAGAAGTGATTAGAACATCTTTTCCTGCCACCAAACGATCCTTTATTTTCGATACAATTTCTGGATCGTATTTTGCCTGTTCGGTTAGAAGTATCATTTCATCGGTAGTAGGGAATTCAGGAACAATGTCCATCGGAATACCAATCATGCCTATGTAATTTTGTAGGAAATCTTCTCCATTTGAATGAAATGGTTTATAGCTTTTAATACCGTATGGTTCTCCCAGTTCGCCTGCAATTTTATCGATAGTTTTCAACGAATGACTGGCTACTTTTGCCCAAGTCATGTTTTCATCAACAGGTAGAAAAGTTGAATAATCGAAACTTACCTTCTGCGAACTCCACTCAGGTTCTAAATTGCTAGATGGTTTTGCAATCATTGCTCGGTAATCGAATAAAGTCATTTCAGGTGCTTTGCCTAAAATAGTTAGCCACAATTGTTCAGCATATCTGTCGTAGTAGCTCGAACCGTAGGTATCTACCCAACCTCCACCATTTTTGCCTGGCTTTAAATTGTTGTAATAACGATAAACCAGGTAACCTGTGTATTGTTGCAAATGCTGATTGCTATTCACTGCATCGCGGGTTTCGGTACCTGTGTACAAACCATCAAATAGGGCAGGTTCGGTTTCAAGATTAAAACCTAAAGCTTGAAAATGTTCGTACCAATTTGGATATTTAATGATGACCTTACAGTTTGGATTAACCGCTTTTGCAGGATTTATAATCACTTCGGTAGATGCTTTTGTCATAAGATCTAATCGGTATTCTGTCCAGCTTTGATCGCCCTTTGCTTTCACACAATGATCGCACTTGCAACTTGTGAAGAAAAAGTCATCGAGAATTATTTCGTCGAAAAACGATGCGGTGTATTCAATTATTTCTTGGGCCTTTGCACGAATTTCGGGGTTGGTATAACAAAAGGTTTGAAATTGGTTGCTTTCATCAATGGTATAGGTAATTCCACCAGCTGTTTCAATTCCTTTTGATTCGAAAAAATCGATGGCCGATGTCAAAATATCTTCATCAACAATCAATAAATCGCGGTGAGTTTCCAAATAAATTTTATCAACATCTAATTG
>JAQIBQ010000154.1 GCA_027859005.1 Prolixibacteraceae bacterium
TCAAAACGTTTGACTCGTAAAGAAAGTGAAGTGTTACGTCATTTGTGTTTATCGCCTAACGAAATAGTTACCCGCGACAATATTTTATATTCAATTTGGGGAGATAACGATTATTTCAACGGACGAAGCCTCGATGTATTTATTGCCAAACTTCGCAAATATTTGAATGGCGACGAAAGTGTTCAAATTAATAACATTCCAAAAGTTGGATATATATTAGAATGCTAAAGCTATCCTATTGAATTCATCAATAAGTAAATTTTTCATATACTAAATCGAATTGTATTCATACTGATTTTTCTTGCAGCCAAAAGTTGCTCTAAAAAAAGCGACGAAGAAAAAGACATCTTGGTATATAATTCAAACATCGAATTAAAAAAACAACAAGGGTAATTCACAAAGATGAATACATTGCAATGCTTTAAATCAATAGATCGTTAGATTTTGAGATTTGAGTAATGAGACGCAATGTAATCTACTATATATCAAAGAGTTAGGCAAACAACTGCTGCTTTTTTAATTATCTTATTATCAGTGCATTGCAAAATCTTACCGGGATATTGTTAAATAGAACTCCAAAAATAATTGGATTTCGATACTACAGAACTTGAACTATTTTATAGTCGTCTTGTTTAAGTTGAAACTAAAAAAGGTGCTCAGATTCATCCTTAATACTAATCTATTTATTGCTTTTGCGGCTTTGCTACTTACACTTGCAACTGGTTTGCAAGTGCTTCCTTATGCACAACTCCAAAACTATTTATTGTTTGTATTCTTTGCCGTTTTACTCGATTACAACTCGCATCGATTACTAAAAGTAAAAATGGACAAAACTCAGAATGAAAAAAGAATTTGGTCCAATCAACATCAAAAAACGCACCTGATTTTCATTTTACTATCTGTAATTGGAACATTGATAATCTTCGTTAATTTTCGCCCTGAGATACGATGGATACTCTTTGCACTTGCCTTAACTACAATACTTTATTCCTTACCCTTCAAATACCTTAAACTACATTTTCTCAATATTAGAAGAATCCCTGGCGTAAAAAGCTTATTAATTGCAGCAAGTTGGACAACAGCAACGTTACTTGTTCCACATTTAATTGCACATAATGAAACGCCCTATTTATGGTTGAAATTAGTTGAGCGTTTTGTTTTCATCTTTGCCATTACCATACCTTTTGACATAAAAGATATTGATGATGATAAACAAGAAGGATTAAAAACAATACCCGTTCTTATTGGAGAAAAAAAAGCATTATTATTAGCATCTACATTGCTCATCTTATTCTCTATACTTGGAATCGTTCAATTCATTTTCTTTAACAACCTCAAATATTCTACAGCTATAATTTTATCAGGACTAATCAGTTTGTTTATACTGAACAACAAAACATTAAAAAAGAAAGTGTTGTACTACCCTTTTTGGGTTGATGGAGTTATTCTTGTTCATTCTCTACTTTTGTTTTTATCAATAACTTGAAAACAAAAAACCCAACGATTAAGTTGGGTTTATAAATTTCAAATATATCTATCTTAAAAATTAGCTACAACTTCATTTAGCCGCTGAGCAATATCTTCAATTCCACCCATACCGTTTATTGAATATTTCTTTTTTTGTTTTGCATAAAAGTCCATTACCGGAGCAGTTTTAACATGGTATGTTTTAATTCGGTTTTCAATAATTGAAACATCAGCATCATCACTTCGCCCCGATGTTTGTCCTCGTTCTAACAAGCGATCAACTAGTTCCTGCTTTTCAACTTCTAAAGCCAACATTCCAGAAAAGGGAGTGTTATTCTCGTTCAATAATACATCCAATGCTTTGGCTTGTTCCTCGGTTCTTGGAAAACCATCGAATATAAAACCTTTAATATTCGCACACTGATTTAGCTTAACCTTAATCATTCCAATTACTAATTCATCGGGAACAAGTTCTCCCTTATCGATGAATAGCTTAGCCTGAATACCTAATTCCGTTTTGGCAGCTATTTGTGTCCGTAATAAATCACCAGTTGATAAATGAATCAACCTATATTTCTTTTTTAAATAAATTGCTTGAGTTCCTTTTCCTGCTCCAGGAGGTCCGAATAATACTAAATTTAACATGCTTAATGGTTTGATCTTTATTATAATTTAATCTACTACTTTATAAATGTCTTTCAAGTGACGTCCCTTTTGATCATAATCTAATCCAAAGCCAACGATGAAATCGTTTCCAATTTCAATTCCCACATAATCTACTGGCATTTTATTACTAAACTTCTCAGGCTTAAGCAAAAGAGTTGCAATCTTAACATCTTTTGGATTATGCTCCTTTAGCATTTTCATCACCTCAACAATGGTTAAGCCAGTATCAATAATATCTTCCAATACAACCAAAGTTCTTCCTTTAACGGGTTCATTTAAACCAATTAGCTTCTTTACTTGTCCGGTTGTATCAGTTCCTTCATACGATGATAATCTCAAGAAGGTAACTTCAGGTTCATCCAACTCAATTTCCTTAAATAGTTCGGCGGTGAACATAAATGAACCATTTAATATGCAAATGAATAAAACATCTTCACCCTTTAAATCCTTGCTTATTTCTTGAGCAACCTTTTTAACAGCCTCATTAATTTTCTCATAAGGAATGAAAATATCAAATTCTTTGTCGTGTAATTTTATTCTATTCATAGTACCTTTTTAATGGATGAAAAGCAAAATACAAATAACCCATAAAAAATTAATAACCGAAAACTTTTAACAAGGAAAAATTAAGAAGCTAATCCTGATTTTACATTTCAAAAAAAGAACATTTATTTTGATTTAAAAATTCTCTAAAAATAAATTGAGAATTATGCAAGCAATCGGAATGTGAAAGAAACTCCTCGCAGCAAGCTGACGAGGTATCTCAACGAAATCTGTATTTTTTAATGCGCATTAAGATGTGGGGAATAGGATAAAAAATATAGTAACTTGTGCCAAGTTTTTAATCCACAAAAAGCAATTAAATGATGAAACCTGTTGTAAGTATAATAATGGGAAGCACCAGTGACTTACCTGTTATGGAAAAAGCCGCAAAAATTCTTGATGAATTTGAAATTCCATTCGAAATAAATGCGTTATCGGCACACCGTACACCTGCCGAAGTTGAATTATTTGCAAAAGGAGCGAAAGACCGAGGCATAAAAGTTGTAATTGCAGCAGCTGGTATGGCTGCTCATTTATGTGGAGTAATAGCGTCAATGACAACTATTCCTGTTATTGGCGTTCCAATTAATGCTAGTTTGGATGGCATGGATGCACTTTTAGCAATAGTACAAATGCCTCCGGGTATTCCTGTTGCAACTGTTGGCATAAATGGAGCAATGAATGCTGGTATCTTAGCCGCTCAAATGCTTGCTGTAGGCGACGAACGAATTGCTCAAAAATTAGTAGATTACAAAGATACTTTGAAGGCTAAAATAGTTAAGGCAAATAAAGAATTATCGGAAGTGAAGTTTAAGTTTAAAACAAACTAACTCTGATTCAATAAATTTTTAGTATTTTGATACCTAATTAAGGTATACTTTTAAAGTATACCTTTTTTTGTACAGAAAAAATTCTAAGCAAATGCAACGAATGAAATTAACTGCAATATTTCTTTTTACATTCATGAATTTGACTGTTCTTGGCCGAAGCAACATTACACCAAATGGGAGTAAAGCAGAAGGTATGGGAAATGCATTTGTTAGTCAGTATGATGTTTTTTCAGTTTTCCACAACCAAGCAGGTTTAGCAAAAATTGATCGAACCTCGATTTCATTCTTTTATGAAAATCGATTTTTAGTTCCTGAAATGTCAATACGTGCTGGCCTTCTTACTTTCCATACAAATTCAGGTAATTTTGCTATTCAGTACAATTCATTTGGCCCCTCAAATTGGAGCGAAAGCAATGCTGGCATTAGTTATGCCAAGTTGCTAAGTGAAAAATTATCGGTTGGCTTACAACTCAACTATTTTGGAACCCGATTACCCGAAGTAAATAAAACAGCCATAACTTTTAGTTTTGAATTAGGTGCCATTTATCAGTTGAATGATAAAACTTTTTTGGGAGCTCACATCGCCAACCCATATGCTCCTCAAATAAATACCTTGCTCTACGAAGAGTCAATCCCATGGAAAATATCACTTGGTGGGCATACCAATTTCACAAAAGAGTTTACACTCTCCTACGAAATTGAAACCATTCAAAACTATTCCCCCACGTTACAAATTGGAGCACAATGGGAAGCGGTTGAAAATTTCTTCGTACGTGGAGGATTTAACACTGGACCTGCACGCTTTTATACTGGTTTTGGATACATTTCGCATTTCTTTACTATTGACACAGCCTTTAGCTATCATCAATATTTAGGATATACTCCTTCGGTTTCGTTAATATTCTCTTTCTTTTAATGAGTATATAATTCCCTTGAGATGAAAAATGGTTTACTCTATCTTCTTTTACCTATCCTATTTATAGGACTAAATGTAAGTGCTCAAAACAGCCGCAAATCGTCACAATCGGTTATTGAGCAAATAGCCGAATCATTTGCCGACGATTTTGATGAAGATATTGACTTAAGCTCGATACTTGAAGATCTTGAACGAATTCTTGAATCTCCTTTAAATATTAATAACACTACTCGTTCGGAATTAGAAAAATTACATTTTTTTAATACATTTCAGATAGAAGAAATTTTAAATTACAGAAAAAAAGTTGGCCAAATTTATTCGATATACGAACTACAGGCTATTAATGGAATTAATTCTGATTTGATTGAAAAGCTCAAAGCATTTGTTGTTTTTTTGGCTCCCGATATTGAAATGAAATCATACTTAAAACAAGACCTTTACCTCAGATATGCACAAGTACTTGAAACCGCAGATGGCTATATCCCTAATGATGATGGCGAAGAAGCATATGCTGGAATACCAGCTAGTATCCTTTTAAAGTATAGAGCCCAAAAAGGTGAAAAATATCATTTTGGAATTACTGCAGAAAATGATCCTGGCGAAGAATTCTTTCAAGGAAATAATGAAGAAGGATTTGACTTTTATTCGGCTTACTTTGGCTACCATGGTAAGAAAATATTGAAAAAAGTCTACATCGGAGATTATCAGGTTAAAACTGGTCAAGGATTAATACAGTGGTCGAATTACAGCAAACGCAAATCAACTGACGCAACTAATGTTAGACTTTCAGGGCAAGGATTAAAAGCATCTACTTCGTCTGTCGAGAATCAATATTTAAGAGGAATTGCTACAAATTTTGAATTAGGAAATTTTGAATTAATCAGCTATTACTCTAATGCAAATGTTGATGCAAATGTTGTAGATTTTAACGAAAATGGCAAGCCTATACAGGTAAGTTCAATCCAAATATCAGGCTATCATCGCACCGAAGGTGAGATAATTGATGAAAATTCATTAAATGTTCAAAAAGCAGGTGCAAATTTAAAATATAGAATAAACCGTATTGCGATTGGGGTGAATGGTGTTTATGAAAAATACAATGTGCCATTAAACTTATCGGATTACGCCTACAACAGATACAAATACAATGGGGACAATAATTTCAATATAAGTACTGACTTTTTGTGGATCACAAATAAAGCCAATTTCTTTGGAGAGGCAGCATATAGTAAATCTGGAGGAAAAGCTCTATTGGCTGGTATCGAAGCGCAACCAGCCAACGAAATATCATTAAGCTTTCTGTACCGTGATTATGCCGCCAATTTCCATTCAATAAATGGAAGTTCGTTTGCCGAAGCAAGTAAAAACAACAACGAGAGAGGATTCTACTCTGGAATATCTGTTTTTCCAATTTCTCACATAAAACTATCGGCCTATTACGATATTTATGAAACACATTGGTTGAAATTTGCAAGCAATAGACCTGTTCGAGGTAACGATTTTGTACTTCAAACCGATTATACACCTTCGCGAAAATTAAACATGTACTTTCGGTATAAAACTGAATTAAGCTCAAAAAAAACTAGTTTGCCAGAACAAATAAAAAACGATCTAGAACAACGAACTTCACGTGCTCGCTTTCATCTGAACTGGAAACCAAATGATATTCTTTCAATAAAATTTAGAGGTGAATGGTCGGCCTATCAAATTTCTGATTCAATAGAAAATGGATTACTATTTTTTACTGATCTCGTTCTGACTCCCTTTGATAAACTATCGGCAACAGCCAGATTAAACTGGTTTAATACCGATGGATACAACAGCCGAATTTATACTTATGAAAACGATGTTCCTCAATATTTCTATATCCCTGCATTTTACTACAAGGGCTTGCGTTATTACTTAAATATAAAGTATAAAATTACGGAAAGCCTTACAGCATATTTAAAAACTTCCCAGTTACTTTTCCTTGACGATTCAATTACAATTGAAACAGGAAATAGTGCGTTAAATCAGAACAAAAAAACCGATTTCAAAATTCTTTTGAAGTACCGATTTTAGCTCATTTTATGCTTTGTTCCTTTTTCTTACTTTTGCCCCAACTTTTAATTTTTAATAGACATGACAGCTTTCGATGAAATTCGACCTTACAACGATGACGAGGTTAAAAAAATAGCCCTCGAATTGGTAAATGATCCAATGTTTGCTGCAATTGTTGGTAAGTTATATCCAAAAAAAGAAATGAAGGAACAGGTTCTTCAAACATTATCGAATGTTAATTCAATTGAAGAATTACAAACCCAAATAATTGTTCCTATCCTAGTTCAAATAGAAAAAGCCAGCACCAAAGGGATTTCTTACAGTGCAATGGAACAGTTTCACCCGAATGAAAGCTATTTATTTATTTCAAACCACCGCGACATTATTCTTGATTCAGCTTTTTTAAACGCCATAATGCACAAACACGGTTTTCAAAAAACAGAAATTGCCATAGGCGACAACTTACTGGCATACCCTTGGATTGAAAAGTTAGTTCGTGCTAATCGGTCTTTTCTTGTAAAACGGAATCTAGGTCTTCGGGAACAGCTATTGGCCTCAAAAGAGCTTTCGTCATACATCCGTTTTGCCGTAAAAGAGAAAAATCAATCGGTATGGATTGCACAACGCGAGGGAAGAACAAAAGATGGCGACGATCAAACGCAACCTGCATTATTAAAAATGCTCAACATGAGCAATTCAAAATCTATTACTGAAGGATTTAAAGAAATAAACATTGTTCCTATGGCTATTTCTTACGAAATAGAACCCTGTGCAATATCGAAAGTTGAAGAATTATTAAACAGAAAACATAACCCAAACTTTAAGAAATCGCAGGAAGACGATATGAGAAGTATGGCCAACGGAGTATTGCTGCCAAAAGGAAGGATAAATTTTGCATTTGGGAATCCAGTGAACCTCAAAATTGAAGAACTGACCAACAACAGGCCAAAAAACGAAGCCATTCAGGAAGTTGCGAATTACATAAACCGACGAATTCATTATAATTACAAGCTATGGCCTAATAACTATATCGCTGCCGACTTATTAAATCAATCGCAAAAACATGAAATCAATTATACAAACGAAGAAAAAGAACTATTTGTAGACCGAATGGAGAAAGAACTTTCAACGCTTTCATATTCATTCGATGAGTCGGCACAACAGTACTTAAAGATGTATGCCAATCCCGTATTCAATTTTGAGAAACACTTTGCCTAGTGAAGGGGATTAACACCATTATTTGGGATTGGAACGGCACCCTATTAAACGATACCGATATTTGTATTGACACTATAAATATATTATTACAGGAAAGAAACTTGCCACAAATTAGCAGAGATAAATACCTCGAAGTTTTTGGTTTTCCTGTTATCGATTATTACAAAAGAATTGGTTTCGACTTCAATAAAGAGCCTTTTGAAATTCCGGCTCATCAATACATCGAAACATATACTTCAAAATTAAAAGAAAGTGCCTTACACGAAAATTCAGAAAAGGTGCTTCAATTCTTTCAACGCAAAAGATTCAAACAAGTAATTTTATCGGCTTCGGAACAACAAAAATTGAATGATTCGGTACAGTTATTCGGTATTGAAAAATATTTTGAAGCAACAGCTGGCTTAGATAATCATTTTGCAAGCTCAAAAACAGAAATTGGGAAAATGTTATTACAGTCAATATTGGTTAATCCTTCAGAAGCATGTTTGATTGGTGATACCACCCACGACTATTCAGTTGCAAAAGAATTAGCATGCTCATGTATTCTAATAGCCAACGGACATCAAGCTAAAGAAAAATTAGAAAAAACAGGTGCATTGGTACTAAATAGGCTCGACGATTTGCTTAACGTTTTCTAAAAAGAAAATCCCATATGAAAGCCTGCTAAATAATTCACATCATCCTGTACTAAAGCCACTTCAACCATTGGCCCAATATGAATCGATTCAGCAATTGGAAATTCATAGTATGAACCTACCCCAGCAGAATATAAAATAATGCCTTTCCCTTTAACCGTTTTATAAACAACGCCGGGCTTTAACGATAATATTAGTTTTTCTGTAAATCGAAACGACAATTCAAGATTTAGTTTTTTATGAAAGTGTTCATCGTAAATACCTCCATAAACGATACCAATAGAGAAATATTCAGTAAAGAAAAATTAATTTCTGTTTTTATCTCTTTTTGATTTCGCGCACTAACATTTGCAACGATTGTCTGCCTCGAAAATCATTCTCCGTAAC
>JAQIBQ010000210.1 GCA_027859005.1 Prolixibacteraceae bacterium
GGCATTAGGCATTAGGCATTAGGCATTAGGCATTAGGCATTAGGCATTAGGCATTAGGCATTAGGCATTAGGCATTAGGCATTAGGCAAAATTAAAAATTTCAATCCCAAATTCTTCATTCATAATCGAACTTTTAATTCGAAATATTTTAAGCTCTTTATGATCTCTTTCCTTGACGATTATCATATTGCATGGTAAAATATTTATCGATATTGCTACTCGAACTTTACTAATCGATACAATAATTTATTTATGACAACGAAAGATTATATTGCTCGCGAAGATCGTTACGGAGCGCATAATTACCACCCACTACCAGTAGTTCTGGAGAAAGGAGAAGGCGTTTTTGTCTGGGATGTTGAAGGAAAAAAATACTACGACTTTCTTTCTGCATATTCTGCGGTAAACCAAGGTCATTGTCATCCTCGTTTGCTAAAAGCCTTAACTGAGCAAGCCGGAAAATTGGCATTAACATCAAGAGCCTTTTACAACGATAAATTGGGTGAATGGGCTGAATACATGTCGAATTACTTTGGATACGAACGTATGTTGCCAATGAACTCAGGAGCAGAGGGAGTTGAAACAGCGTTGAAATTAGCCCGAAAATGGGGATATAAAAAGAAAGGCATTGCACGTGAACAAGCAAAAATAGTTGTGTGTAACGGCAACTTTCATGGACGTACCATCTCTATTGTTTCTATGTCGAGCGACCCAGATGCCTATAACGAATACGGCCCATTTACACCCGGTTTTGTAAACATTCCTTATAACGATGTAGTTGCCTTAGAGAAAGCACTTTCCGACCCCGATGTAGCTGCATTCTTGACAGAACCCATTCAAGCCGAAGCAGGGGTTTTTGTTCCTGAAGATGGTTTTTTAAAGGCAGCTCGTGAATTATGCGATCAGTACAATGTGTTAATGATTGCCGACGAAATTCAAACTGGAATTGCACGTACAGGAAAAATGCTGGCTGTTGATTACGAAGAGGTTCGCCCCGACATTCTTATTTTGGGCAAAGCCATTTCGGGCGGTATGTATCCTATTTCATGTGTTCTTGCCGACGACGAGGTAATGTTAACCATTAAACCTGGCGAACACGGTTCTACTTATGGTGGAAACCCTATTGCTGCAGTAGTTGCCATGGAAGCACTTCAAATTATAAAAGATGAAAAGCTAGAAGAGAATTCTACTAAAATGGGTGAACTTTTCCGTAAAGAAATGAGTGAATTTGAATCGCCCTATATCGAAGAAGTGAGAGGCAAAGGATTGTTAAATGCAATTACAATTCGTCCTAATAATGGGAAAGAAGCTTGGGACGTATGCTTGGCCATGAAAGAACACGGTGTTATTGCAAAACCTACGCACGGTAACATTATTCGATTTACGCCACCATTAACCATCAACGAAACCGAAATGATGGATGCCATTTCGAAAATTAAAAAAGCAATTAAAGAATTTGAATAATTTGTATAGATAAATTGCGTAAAAGATCCCCAATTTTCAATTCAGGAAGATTGGGGGTTTTTTGCTTAACAACAATTCTTATTTTTGTCAAAGTCATTCCGCAAAGCAAGCATTTTCATCGTAACCTTATCAAGCAATAGTAAGAATTGTTCTTTTTCTGTATCACCTAAAACCGATAGTGTTTGTGTTATAAACTGATCGTTATTCCAATGAATATCTTCACATACTTTTTGTCCGTTTTCGCTCAAATTAAGCGTAGTAATACGCCGGTTTTCCTTTGGAATTTCACGATCGATTAAACCAACATTTACCAATCCATCCACCGTTCTGCTAATAGTACTTTTATTTAGCATAAGGTTTTCAGATAATTCAGTAACGGTAATATTCTCTTTATTTTCTATTTCAAGTAAAGCATGGCATTGTGCCATCGAAACTCCATTACAACACGATGAAGTATTTTGGAAAAACAACTCCCTATCGAATCTACGCAATACAGCTCTAATTTTCCTTATAAATTCTTTCTTCATTTTGTTTAAGTTATTAAATACATCAATTCGAATCACAAGAACAAGAAACAACACCATTGTTAAAGTAACTGTTTAAAACAGCGGCAGCACATCCCACTCCTTTTTTCACGCTTATTGCACCAGTTATGCAATTCAATTCACAAGCACCACATTCCATGCATTTATCAATGTTTGTAATTGAGGCTTTCTTCTTATCTAGTTTAAAAACCCGATGAGGACAAACAGTTACACACATACCGCACCCAATACATTTGGATGAATCGTATTTTAATGTAACTACATTTTTCAAGTAATTGAATTGAGTCATAACCAAATGAATTTTGATATTATTATTGTGATAAGTCCAATAACTCCCATACTTATCTGAATAGGAACAAAAATTGCCATTTCTTTTTTAACTCCTGAAAGTGAAGTATAAGTACTTGCACCTGTAAAATTCATGCCCAAAAATGAAGCAATTGAAATTGAAATGAATAACCAACCTAAAGATTGCAACCAGAAAAAGTCGATAACCTTAAATAGATACAATACACTAAAACCAATAATACCCATCGCCACACCTTTCAACGAAAACATACGTGAAGGCAACCAAGGAAGAAATAAAGGTGTAAAAAAAGCCCCTGCTAAATAAGCAACAAGAAGAATAAATATTGCTTTGATTCCATTCGGCACTATTAATTCAATAGAATAAGCAGTTGGTGTTATTCCTGACAATCCTATAAAAACAACAATAAGTAGCAACAAGTATTTTATTGAATTTGAAATTTCAACTGGTGCCAATTTTAACCGATCGCCAATTTCGAAAGTTACTGTTCGCATTGGTTCAGTACATTCAAAATTATTATGAATATAATCGGGCATATCACTTGCTCTTACTGGTCCAAATTCAACTTTAAAACCAGTAGCCTTTTTTACCTCGTGCGCCGCAATTCCAGGTGCTCCTAATTGGGGTCCAATAATTTTATGATAGGAAACATATTTCTCGAGTTCCGTTTGATTAATTCGTTTGATTAATTCTTGGGTTCCAAAAGTACCTTTACCTGCTGCACACCAGACATTTACTCCTTTTGTATCTAACACCAAAATCCAGGCATCAAATCCTTTTAGACTTCTTCTTAAAACATCAAAGCTCAATTTATAATTTGAGGTAAGCATTACAGGAGTATTTGACGATGGGTCGCCAAGCTTATACAAACCAGGGGGAACACTATAAGTATTGCGTCCTACCGACCATCGAACTTTAAAAGCGCCCCAATAATCTGCCCCATTCCATTTAGAGGATGTGGGTCTTACAATTGGAAGTTTTTCGGTATCAAGTTGTACTTGTTTAAAATCTATTGCATTCATATTTGTTGCTTTTGTTAACCGTTGCAATTTACAACCTTTTCAATAAGCAACAAAAAACCAACGTAATTTAGATTGGTTCTACTACTATAAATTTGTCTTTTTTAAAAGAAATTCAGGCAGAAGATTATGTTTAACTATTCGAACATTTCATTGCTTTGCATCATTATTCAAAGCAGTCAAAGCCATTATATTTTTTGATTATTCAAGTACTACTCGGCCTTCAGTTATTTTTGAAACAACCTTTATCTTATAATCAACATCATAATTCATTATGAATAATGAGTGATTCATGTATCCACCAAATTCATCAACCTTCTGGAAATTGAATTCACTTTGAAGTAAGTTGGTTGAGAATCCTTCAATACACTCAGCAAAACCATCACCCAAATTATTATAGGCATGAAGAAAAAAAGTTGCAATATCATAACCTCTGAAGCTCATTAAATCGGGTTCAGAATAAAATGCTTCTCGATAACTGGCAATAAACTCATTTACATCCGAATTGGAATAATCAACATGATAAGGCGTTAGGTAATGCAATTTTAGACGATGAAAGTATTCAGTATTTATACTCTTAAAACGAGGGTAATCGCTCATCCCAATTAAGGTAATATCGAAATTCTCCGAAAGTACATTTAAGCCATTAATTGCCCTACTCAACATCGCTTCTCGTTCTTTTCTGTTGTAGGTTGTTGGTATAAAAATCACATTCTCGATAGTTGGCTTTAATACTTTCTTCACCTGCCAATATCCTAATGAACCACTTGCGTTAAAATCAACCTCAGTAAATAAAATTTCATCTAGATTGTTATAAACTCCACTCGAAAAGAATTTATCACGAACCAAGTCAACTAATTCTGCTTCTTCATGTTTTGTATACTTATCCAACGTCATTATTATAAAATTCTTATCGTAATAAGCATCGCCAATAAAACCTGATGTTTTTCTCAAAGCGTATTCTTTCGATGGATTTACTTGAAAGTAATAGGGATTACTTGCAACTAAAATATCGTTCGAAGAGAAAGGAGAAACCATTGGTATTTGATTTTTAGCCGAAAAATGAGATACGCTTTGCTGTAAGCTAACATTTGCCGGACCAACAATTAAATTGGAATTTATAAAATCGTTAGTATACAAAATAGTGTCAATAGTTTGCTGATTGTTTTCACTATCGTATAAATCTAAGCGAATGTTCATTCCAGCTTTTTGCATCGAATCAATGGCCAAAAGAAAACCTTCGTAGAAATTAATAAAATCAGAAGTTTTATAAGAAGAGAATGAGAACAAGGAACGAGTAGGTTTAACCTCAAGTGAATCAACAAGTACTGTATCCAACACCGTTCCCAAAGTATCTGTTTCAATTCTAAAATACTTCTCAAATAAGTCTTGATCGATGTATTTCATTGAATCTAAATAGGCAATCTCATCGTCACTTTTCCTAATTAAATTAAACGTATCGTTCTTATCGTAAAACAAAGGTAAAAACATCGAAATCCGAAAGGTATCGTCTTCAATTTCAGAAAACGTTTTTCGACATTCAGGTTCTTCCGATTCTTCAATTTTAAAATAAACCTCGGGTAAAACGGGACTAATTTCATTTATAATTTCTGTTTCACTAATTTCATTTATTTCTTCCCCTATTGTTTCTTCTATCAAATTTTGTTTGGCAAATAAAATGGTTTCACCTGCAACTAAACCTCTTAATTCTAACTCAGGGTTTAGTTCCTTTATAGCTAAAACGGTTACATTATACTCTTTTGAAAGGCTGTATAAAGTTTCGCCAGAATTTACAATATGCTCGTTAAATTGATTCGCATCAACAGGAATCACCTCAATTTTTTTGATTTTAGAAGTAGGTACTTTTATGCTCAACCCAGCTAACAAACCATCGTTTAGAACAGGGTTTAGTATAATCAACTGATCACGAGATACACCAAATCGTCGTTGATACGAATAAAAGGTTTCTCCAGCCTCGATACGATGCATAAAATATTGATCATTCTCAATAGTATCCACCTCATCCTCTTCTTCTTGAAACTTAGGTATTCGCACAATCAATCCAATTTCAAAATTCGACTCTGTCTGAGGATTATACTTTACGATACTTGATACTTTCGAATTATACCTTCGTGCCAATGAATACAAATTCTCTTTGGGCTGAATTTTATGAAAGTAAAAATCAGCATCTTCTCGAAGTAAACCATCAACTTTAACATTACTTATTTTTTTAGGAATACGAATGATTTCATTTTCCAACACCTCGTTTTCAGCTTCAGGGTTATACTTATAAATACTTTGAATTGGAATAGCGTACTGGCGAGATATAGAATATATTGTTTCCGATTTTTTAACCAGATGATAAGTAAACTCTGTATTATCAATCGTTTTATCAACTTTCAATTCGGTTCTCTTCTCTTCAAAACGAAATGGTATTTTCAAGGTATCACCTTGTTTTAAACCAAAAATTAATTGAGGATTTGCCCCCACAACTTCTTTTTGAAGTACGGAATACTTTTTACAAATGGAAGTTAGTGTTTCACCTTGTACAACCTCGTGTAACAAAAATGTTTTTCCATCAACAGTTACGACTTCGGCAGAAGTAACATTTTGGGCATAAATACCACAAAAGGACTGAAAGTAAAGTAAAAAAAATAATAACCCGATATACTTCAATCAAATAATATTACAATCTAATGATAATGGTTACGAAAATAAAAAAAGCATGTTATTTAACGAAACCCTTCAACACTTAATAACGGAATAGTTCATAAAAAATGATATTGAATCACAAGTATCTGTAAATAGCTCAATTCACAAAGTGTTGTAGCAACAAAAATTAATATTTTTAACTACATTGTTTCAAACCTTTATCACTTTCAATAGTCAGATAAATGGAAAAGAAAAAAAATGTCAGTAGATCCATTCATAAAAGAACTTAAAAATGTTTCGACTAAACAAGGTGCATTTCAACAATTAGTTGAAAAACATCAAGAGAAACTCTATTGGCATGTGCGTAAAATGGTACTAAACCACGCCGACGCCGATGATATTTTGCAGAATACCTTTGTTAAGGTTTGGAACAATATAGATAACTTTAGGGGTGACTCAAGTCTATATACTTGGACATACCGCATTGCCACAAATGAAACCTTAACTTTTCTTGCTCAACAAAAAAGAAGAAACATTTTTAGTAGTAGTACCGATAATGATTATTTAGCTAAAAAATTAGAAAGCGATGAATATTTCGATGGGACCGAGATACAACGTAAACTTCAAGAAGCAATCATCACATTGCCTGAAAAACAACGCATTGTATTCAATATGAAATATTTTGATGAAGTAAAATATAAAGACATGTCGGAAATACTAGAAACATCAGTTGGCGCACTTAAAGCATCGTACCACCACGCGGTAAAGAAAATAGAAGCATTTTTAAGGAATGATGAAATGAACTTTTAACTAAAGCCAGTTTAATGTCTGATTAAACCTTTAAATTACTGATTAGTCGAATAGAAGCAAACAAGTAAAATGAAAACTAAAGATAAAAATAACACGAACATTGCTTTCTCAAACGAGAATCCATTTATATGCCCCGAAGGTTATTTCGACACCTTAACGGAACGAATAATCAATAGAGTAGAATCAGAAAAACAAACGAGTACAACAAAAATTATTCGTATTTTAAAACCTGCGCTTGCTTTTGCTGCCAGTTTTGCAATTATTTTTATACTCATTTATATTCCAGCATCTATTATTGGCAACAGAACTAGCTATTCAGAAACTACTGAACAAGAAATTCTTGATTTATACTACGTGAACGATCATGTGCTTGTTAATACATTTGAAACCGAAACACAAGATGATTATAACGAAGACTTAATGGAGAAAGTACTACTTGCATCAGTTTCAGATATGGAATTACTCGAATTTTAAAATTATCACATCATGAAAAAATACATTTTCACCAGCCTTTTACTTTGTGCTATTCTTATTCAAGGATACAGTCAAAATAGAAACCACGAAGATTTTGATTACGATAAATTTAAAGCTGAAAAAATTGCTTACTATACCGAAGCCATTGAATTAACACCAACTGAAGCAGAGAAATTCTGGCCGGTATATAATGAATTTGAAAAGAAAAAATGGGAATTAATATCTGGACATCATGAACTTGAACGTAAGATACAAAATGACTTAGGCGATTTAACCGATCAGGAATATATTGATTTATCAGTAGAATTAGCAACCTTTGCGATTACCGATGGCAACTTAAATGTTGAGTATAATGATAAATTTCTTAAAATACTATCTCCTAAAAAAGTTGTACAACTATACATCACCGATGTTACATTTAGAAAAAAACTCTTACGAGAATACCGTCATCGAGAAAGAAACGACGAAGAAAAAAAGGACTAAATTATTCATTCTTATAACTCTGTTAGCAACTGATCTATTGAAATGAGGTTTAGGTCTCCAGTGCTCATGTTTTTAAGGGTAACTTTTTGGGCTTCAATTTCAGAATCACCAGCCAGAACAACAAATGGAATTTCTTTTCGGTTGGCATAATTCATTTGCTTTTTCATTTTAGCTGAGTCAGGAAAAATTTCACAAGAAATACCTTCATTGCGTAATTTAGCCAAAATTGGAAGCAAGTACAACTCTTCTTTTTCACCAAAATTCACAAAGAAAACTTTTGACGCAGCATTAGTTTCCTTCGGAAACAAATCCAGTTGCGACATTACATCTTAAATTCGATCGGCACCAAACGGGATACCCACACCCGAAACATCTGGCAATCCGAATATTCCAGTTAGGTCGTCGTATCGCCCACCACCTGTAATGCTTCCAATTTCAACATCGTTTGCCTTCACTTCGAAGATTGCTCCAGTATAATAATTTAAGCCCCGAGCCAATGTTAAATCCAACTCAACTTCAACACCAATTTCAAGTTTAGCCAAATAATCAAAAACACAACGCATCTCTTCAATGCCTTTACTTCCAACTTGTGATCCGCAAATTACCTTTTCTATTTGATCAAGCTTTTCTGAATTCGATCCACTTAGTGCTAATATTGGTTGTAATTTTTCTATTGCAGCTGTAGAAACCCCTTTTAATTCAAGTTCTTGATTAACTTTTTCTAAGCCAATTTTATCCAATTTATCAATGGCTACTGTAATATCAATAATCCGATCGGCTTCGCCAATTGTTTCAGCAATTCCTGATAATATTTTACGATTATTGATCTTAAGCGTAACGTTAATATTCAAACGCTTATAAACCTCATCAACAATTTGAATTAATTCAACCTCATTCAATAGAGAATTACTTCCAACCACATCTACATCGCACTGGTAAAACTCACGGTAACGACCCTTTTGAGGACGATCAGCTCTCCATACTGGTTGAATCTGATAACGCTTAAAAGGGAATACCAATTCGTTACGGTTTTGTCCTACAAATCGTGCAAAAGGAACTGTTAAATCGTAACGTAGCCCTTTCTCCGAAATTTTATTGGTAAGCTTAATTGAATTCTTCTCTTGAAGCATTTCATCGGGCACTTTCGATGCAAAATCACCTGAATTTAAAATTTTAAATAAAAGCTTATCACCCTCTTCTCCATACTTTCCCATTAAAGTCGACAGGTTTTCCATAGCAGGTGTTTCAATAGACTGAAAACCGTACAACTGGAATACACTTTTTATAGTATCGAAAATGAAATTTCTTTTAGCCATAATAGCAGGAAAGAAATCACGAGTTCCTTTAGGAATAGAAGGTTTTTGTGCCATGGTGTTAAATTCAAATTTATTAAGCTGCAAAATTAACTAATCTGAGTAGAGCTACAAACAAAATATTATTTACCGTTAACAAATGGCCTTTAACCGATAAAAAACTTAATATACATCAGTTTTTATGATGAAAACTTCTGTCGAGTTAAAAGTTTTCTATCTTTGCAGCTCAGAATTTAAGAAATGGAAATACGCGAAAGAATAATTGAAGGCGCCGGAAGGTTATTCATTGAAAAAGGAACACGACAAGTAACAATGGATACTATTGCACATTCATTGGGTGTATCAAAACGCACCATCTATGAAAATTTTAAGGACAAAAATGACTTGCTTACAAACTTCTTAACAGAAGGAATGATCATCCATAAGAAAAGATCTCTGGAAATACTAAAAGGAGCTGACAATGTGATAGATGCTTTATTCAAATTTGGAGAATACAACCAAGAAACATTAAAACAAATAAACCCTTGTTTTTTCGAAGATATTAAAAAATACCACCCCGAAGTATATCTAAAAATAATGGGCGATGGTCAAATAAGAAACTACGAAGTAACTTATACAATTTTAAAGCGAGGACTGAACGAAGGCAACTTCCGCAAAGAAATTGATATTGAAATTGCAAACCTATTCATTCATCATATCATGGAATTTTTCCATAAAATAACCGAAGAAAGAAATTGCAATCATTATCTTATATGGCAATCGGTTCTTCTCCCCTACTTACGAGGCATTTGCACCGATAAAGGACAAGATTTAATTAGCGTGTTTATGGATAAACATGAAAACTCAAATAAAAATTAAAGTTTTAAACACAAATAGCAATGAAACAAATTTTATTTACTACAACCTTACTGTTACTTTTTACAATAGTATCACAAGGACAAGAAAAGCTTCAACTATCCTTATCTGAGGCCCAAAATTATGCCATCGAGCATAATAAAACAATTCAAAGCGCAAGGCTTGACATATCTCTTTCAGAACGCAAACTGAAAGAAACGAAAGCTCAAGGTCTTCCACAAATTGAAGCTTCGTTAGATTGGACCACCTATTTTGGATACGAAATGGAGTTCAGTTTTGGAACAGGTGAAGATGTTTCGTTTACAAATGATCAAATCCTTGATGCAACAACACAAACTCTAAACTCTTTTACGGGAAACCCGGCTTTGGGAATAATTCCGGTAACTCCCCAAGATCTATACAACTACCAAGCTGGATCTTCATTCAGCGGTATTCTTCAATCGATGCTACCCAAAAACACCATACCAATGACCGATGCCTCAACGGCAAAATTGCAAGTTGGACAATTGATTTTTAGTGGTCAATACTGGGCTGGAATTAAAGTTGCCGAATTAGGTAAAAAAATAGCAGAACAAGGTTTAGAAAACTCAATTCTCGATATTAAAGAATCGGTAGCAAACAGCTATTACATGATTCTAATTACCCAGCAAACTATTGAAACATTTAAAAAGTCGGTTGGAAGTTTAAATGAAATAAAAAGACACACCCTAAAAATGTTCGAAAATGGAATGGCAGAACAAACCGATGCCGACCAAATTAGCATACAGGTTTCAATGCTTGAAAACAACCTTCGCTCCATGGACCGAGGTTTACAAATGATATACAGCATGATGAAATTCCAATTGGGTCTCGATGCATCGACAGAAATTGTTCTTTCAGAAGATCTCGACGTAGTTATTGGCCTATTAGATCCAATGGGACAAATTGAAGATTTCAACATTGCAAACAATTCAATGTTCCAGCTTTTGGAAACCCAGGAAATGATTACTGAAAAAATGGTTGACATGGAAAAATGGTCGTACGGACCAACTATTTCTGGATTCTATGCATACAATCAGAAATTATTAACAGCAGGTTTCGATATGACACCAAACAATATTGCCGGATTTTCAATGAGCCTTCCTGTTTTCTCAAGTGGAGTTCGTAAGCATAAAGTTGCACAAGCTAAAATTGAATTAGACAAAGTTCAGCTGAACAAATCGATGGTTGAAGACCAACTTGAAATGCAACAAAAGCAGCTAAAACTAGACCTAGAAACAGCCATTGAAAATTACAACTCACAAAAAGAGAATGTAGAATTAGCTAAACGTGTATTCAACAATACGAATAATAAATACGAGCAAGGCATGGTTTCAAGTCTAGATTTAACACAAACCAATAGTAATTATCTACAAGCCGAATCAAATTACATTCAATCCATAATGGCCCTGCTTCAAGCAAAAATTTCCATCGACAAACTATACAATCAACTTTAAAAAAATACATAAAAAAATATACGATGAAAAAAATTATTACAATTTCAATACTAGCCTTGTTTGCGGTTGCCTGTTCACAAACAACACCCGAAGCACAAGAGAAAAAGGCCGAAGCTTTAAAATTGCGAATCTCAAAAATGGAGAAGAAACTGAAAGAAATTCAGAATCCTGCCAATACAATTGAAGTAGAAAAAATCTACAATGTAAAAGTAAAACCACTTCAAATAGAAACAATAG
>JAQIBQ010000249.1 GCA_027859005.1 Prolixibacteraceae bacterium
AAAGAAATGAGTGAGTTATCGGTTGCATTCGAATTTGAAGTTTTGTTTTTTACAATGCATGATTGGCCTCGTTTAAAATGATCTTTTGTTTTATTGAAATCTTTAGAAAGACTGGGTAGCTTCGAGCTGGTGAGAAGATCCCCCGGCCGCACTTAAGATTTCGGTAAATAAAGAAGTTATTTTAAAGGGAGCCTTGACTTTTTTTCCTTCGTTTTTTTTGTCAAGTAAAAAAAGGAAGTCGGGTTTGGGCGAAGCGCCAATTTTATTTAAGACAGAATTGATATTAAATGAGACATAAGGATGAAGAACTTAATAATGTTGTACTTTTGACGACTGAAAAGATAGGAATTCGAATATGAAATTAAAGAAATTAACACCCGAGCTTGTTTCGGCAATTGTTGAAGCTGGATTTGATAAAGAGCCAAAGCCAATTCAAACACTAAGTATGCCAAAAATAAAATCGGGTGCCGATGCATATATTATTGCTCCTGAAGGTTCAGGTAAAACAACTGCTCTTGTTTTTGGTGTAATACAACAGCTTAAAAAAGCAGAAGGCGATGCGCCAAGAGCCATTATCATGGTAAATTCAAAAGAAAAAGTTGAAGAAATGCAGCGCATGTTTGAGACTTTTGACAAACATACTGATCTTCGGTTTTTTCCTGTTTTTGATCAAGGCAGAATTCTATACCAAAAGGATATGATTTTTGGTGGTATCGATATTCTTTTTGGAACCCCTAAACGATTAAATGAATTAATGAATACAGCCGGTTTTCCTATTACTCAACTTAAAATGTTTGTTGTTGACGATTGTGAAACAATTTATTCGGTACAACAAAATCATGTAATTCATAGAATTGGAAGTGCAATTCCGAAGGCTCAGTTTCTGATATTTGCCAATAAATGGATTGATAAGTTTAACATGCTAGATGAACAGATTATGAAGAATCCATCGTTGGTCGAAGCATAAAAAAAGCCGATTCAAATCTGAACCAGCCCTTTCATATATCTTGGAATAAATTAATCTACTTTATCAATTAGTTCAGTTTGCTGACGAACAGAATCTTCGTGAATTAATTGAAACATTATTTTAATGAAGGTCTCATTTAACTGAAGTTTCTTTGCAGTATCAACCCTAAAATTCATCATTTCACTCCAACGGTTTATTTGCAAAGCCATTACATTGTTATTCTTTTTGTACTCAGCAATTTGAGTTACAATTTCGGTACGGGCAGAAAGCAATTCCATCATCTCAACATCCAATGCATCAATACGACTTCGTAGTTGATCTAATTTATTGCCAAACTCCTCATTGTCGGTGTCTTGCTGGCGAATAACCAATTTATCGACAAGAGCACTCAAATCGGTTGGAGTAAACTGCTGTGCAGCATCACTCATAGCACAAGAAGGGTCGCGGTGTGATTCAATCATCAAACCATCGAAGCCCATGTCGAAGGCTTTTTGTGATATTTCCCCCACAAATTCACGCTTTCCTGCAATGTGGCTTGGGTCGCAAATAATTGGTAGATTTGGTAATTCTCTTCGTAACTCAATGTATGTTTTCCATCCTGGATAATTACGGTATTTTGTTTCTTGGTAGGGTGTAAAACCACGGTGAATACCTACCAGTTTTTTCAAACCTACAGCATTAAAACGTTCCAAAGCACCCATCCATAATGAGAGATCGGGATTCATTGGATTTTTAACCATAACGATTTTATCGCTACCTTTCAATACGTCGGCAATTTCCTGAATTACAAAAGGACTTGTGGTTGAACGAGCACCAATCCAAAGCACGTCGATATCGGCATCGAGTGCCTCTTGAGCATGTTGAGCATTGGCTATTTCGGTTCCCACCATTAGTCCGGTTTCTTTACGAATTTTTTGTAACCATTCTAAGCCAATTGAACCAATCCCTTCGAATGTTCCTGGTCGGGTTCTTGGTTTCCAAACACCACCACGAATTACATGTACTCTTGGATCTTTTGCCAACTGACGTGCTGTGTCTAAAGCTTGTTCTTCGGTTTCTAAACTACAGGGTCCGGCAATTAGCAGTGGGTATGGACTCTCGGGCATCCAACTGCTCATTGGTAAAATGTCTAATTTTATTGTCATATCTTTTGATTTTTTATTTTGTATACATTTTTGTTGTTGTTGATTTTTTTCGCACTAAATTTGAGTTTTCGCCATTCAATATATCTCTCATTCTGTTGGCATTCTTCATTAGTTTGTACATTTTCGATTCGTCTTTATTCAACAAACTTTCCTTAAATTCTTCAAGGTGCTTAATGTAAATGGCTAATGACTCAACCACATAATCTTGGTTTTGTTTGAAAATTGGCCCCCACATTTCGGGCGAGCTTTTGGCCAGTCGAGCAGTAGAACGAAATCCACCACTTGCTAAATCGAAAATAATGTTCCTATCGTTTGTATCCATTACAGCATTAGCTAAAGCAAAAGCAGTAATGTGCGGTAAATGTGAAACATGAGCAGTGGTATGATCTTGTTCATCGGAACTCATATAGGCAATGTCCATTCCAATTGAATGATACATTTTCTCAATTAATGCAATGTGTTGTGGCCTGCTTTTTTCCTGATCGCAAACAATACAGATTTTTTCTTGAAACAAGCCTTCAACAGCAGCTTCGGGACCAGAATTCTCGGTACCCGACATTGGATGCGCCGGAACATAATTCCCTCTTCGAGGATGATTCTCTACTGTAGAACAGATCAACTTTTTGGTTGAACCTACATCGGTTACAGATGTTGCTGGATTAATTGTATCAAGAATTAAAGGTAGCTGTGTAATAATCTTGTCGACAGGAATAGCCAGTACAACAATATCGGCTTCTTTCACTCCTTCGAGAAAATTGGCTGATCGGTCGACAATACCAAGCTCTAATGCTTTTTCTACATGTTGTAGATTTGTATCGACACCAATTAATTCAGTAGCAAAATTCGCTTTGCGCAAGTCTTTTGCAATTGAACCTCCAATTAAGCCTAAGCCTATAATAGTTACTTTCATTCTACCGTTTTTTATTCAAAAAAAATAGGGCTCCGAAATTCGGAACCCTAAAAATGTATCTTTTCATAAAGTAGCACACTTCTATACGATTCCGTTTTTGGATCCGAAATAATAATAGAAATAAAAAAAAGTGTTACTAAATTTTCTCATGTCGTAAATATATTGACAGCAAATATAGTTTAATATTTACTTCAAACAAGATCAAGAAACTATTATAATGGTTTGGTAATATTGAGATAATATTTAAAATGAATACAAATAGAGATCAAATTGCCTCGGCTACTTCGTTGGTTAATTCGTATAAAGCTTCTGATTTTGTACTACAAACCTTAACATTTCTTCCTGTTAATTTGATGAAGCTTTTATAGAATATCTGCATCATTCCTTTTAGTCCAATTACTGCACTTTCTTTAACATAGTAATTATTTTCTTTGACATAGGTAGTGAATTTATTATAGATATCGGTATTGAAGTACATCCCTTCGAGGTTAGTTAAAGTAATAACTGAATTAAGGGGTTGCCCTTTAATATACTTACCATATATACGAATCTGCTCTATCACCTCTTCTTTTTTCCTTAAATTAGAAAAATCGAGATAAGTAATTAGTTTATTTCCCTCACGAATAATCTCTGGCTGTTTCATCATTTAGTCTTTAATAAGTACAAGTATTACTTAAGCAGAGCTCAAGATAATAAAAGCAAAAATTAATAACACATATTGTTTTTGAAACGCACTTATTTTTTAGTGAATGGACAGTTTTTGAACATAAGCGAACAAAAATATTAGACGAAAGTATATTTTTCTTGTGTTTTGAATAAGTCAAATAGGTAAGAAAACACAACTATATTCTCCCCATTGCCAAGAAAATTGAATACAAAGAAATGGTTAAAAACAAGTAAAGATTACGAGCATTGTTTGAAGAAAATCCAAAGAATTTATACTTTATTGAGTTTGTTTTACAGCTTGAGATACAATCGCCACAAAAGGTACAACCGTGACCTGTTTTTCTATTTTGAATGTCAGAAATAGTAAGAGCATCGTATTTACAATTTGAGGTACATGCTAAACAAGAATCGCAATTGCTATCGATATACATTCTGAAGGGATTAATAAATTTGAGGTAGTTAACAACGGTCCCAATTGGACAAAAAACAGAACAATGTACCATTCGGTTTTGCTTTCGAGAATAGAATGCAATAATTGCAAGACCTACAAGACCCAAAACACCACCTACTATTGTTGCATTTAATGGAGATACATTAAAAAACCGAAGCGCAATTGTTACTACAATAATACTCAATAACAGAATGTTCTTAACTGGGTTTTTATAGTTAATCTTCTTTCTACTCGTTTTACCTTTAGCCATTAAGTTATCAATTGCACCAAAATAACACAATTGACTACACCAAGCCGGGCCGGTTAAAACAATGGTACTCAAAAAAAGCAAAGTCATAATTGACTTTTCACCCCTATAAATTGGACCACTTATTATCATTGCCGGAACTGGCAGGTGAAGTTTACCCGTTAACAGGAAAGTATCATCGATTAAAATTCCTAACAGAAGTTGAGTAAAAAACCAAACAGAGAATATACTCCAACTTATCCTTCTCCATTTTCCCGATTGTTTTGGATCCTGCATTTTAAAGGCCAATATTGCTCCAAACAAGGCAACCAAAGCAATTTCAAACCATCCACCACCAACAATGAACCGTTCTAACAGAAGCATTGGTGTTTCAACTTTAAGTTGAACCATGGAAAGCATGAACGTAACAAATACAAAAACCGATAGGGATAAATTATAACTACGAATAGATTTCATTTTATGGCTTTTACAACAAGTGGCATACTTGTATTGGTCAATTGGTTTTTAGCAAAACTGCCAAAAACTTCAATTTGGGAGAAACCTTTTTGAGTCAATAGTTCAACTACTCTATCTTTTGAAAGTGGCAATAACTCTATTTGGTTCTTAACAATTTCATTATTCTCTTTGATCGTTAACTCTGTATTGAAACTCAACAAACCATTGTTAAGAAAATCATACTTTCTAATAAATTTGATTTGCTCATTCTGAATTAAAGGAAGTTCACTAATTTGTTCTTCAACAATGTATTCATAATTCAAGATTTGAAATAAAAACTTTCCTCCATCTTTCAAAACAGTTAATACAAATTCAAAGAAATCACCAATCAATTTCTCATCGGTTAAATGAACAATGGTATTTCCAAAGCAAAGTACTCCATCAAATTCTGTTTGAGAATAATCTGTTTTGATATTAAGCATGTTCCCAACTCGGAATTGAACTAAGCTTGAATTTAATTTTTCCATTGCAAGAGAAATCATTTCGTTATCTAAATCGAAGGCTTTTATCTGCATACCTTTTTGGGCAAGCTCAATAGCGAGATTGCCTGTTGCACATCCAATATCTAATAATTTAGAACCAACTTTTACCTCGTCTAAAACAAATTCTATTTGCTTCTGATTCAAAGGAAAAATTTGATCGTACACTCGATAAATTGAAGAATAAAACGCCATAAGTCAGAATTTAAATGAGTAACAAAAATAACCAACTAAATAGCTAAGCCTTGTACCATAGGTGACAATTTAAAAGATAATAAAGTGAGACTTTAATAGAACGAATTGATTTTAATGAATATTGATTCCATCATATAGGTTATATACCTTGTATGTTAAACCGAAAAAACTTGTACTTATGAAAATCATTCAGAATTTAATTCCACCCGATAAATGGAAACTCCCAGTGCTTATTCTGGCTGGAATTTTGATTGGCTTAGGTGGATTTATTTTCAAAATTTCAAAAGCACACTCTTACATTTCAGACAAACCAGAAACTTGTGTGAATTGTCATATTATGGCTCCGCAATATGCAACATGGAATCACAGTAGCCACAGAGAAAAAGCAACTTGCAACGACTGCCATGTGCCGCATAACAATGTGGTGAACAAGTATTATTTTAAGGCGAAAGATGGCTTAAGGCACTCAACAATGTTTGCTTTAAGGCTCGAACCCCAAGTAATAAAGATTCATGAAGCCGGACATCAGGTAGTACAAAATAACTGCATTCGTTGCCACGAACACTTAATTACCGATGATAAAATGAACCAGAAAGATGAATTATATACTATTCATCGGACTGAACGTACCTGTTGGAAATGCCATCGTGAAGTCCCGCACGGAAGAGTAAACAGTTTATCGAGTGTTCCTAATGCTCGCGTTCCAGTTCCGGAATCTCCGGTTCCCAATTGGATTAAGGAACTAATGAAAGATTAAGGACTATAGAAATTTACAAAAATTAAACTCTAATAATATGAAACCAGTTACTGAAATCATTAAGAATAAACCAATTATAGGATGGCTCCTTTTTATAGTAACCATTGCTATTGTATTTTTAGTTGGTTTACTTGCATCTTCGATTATTGAACGTCGGGCAGAATCAGTATTCGTATACACCCCACAAGTTGAACACGGTCAATTCGAACCTAGAAATGAAGTTTGGGGTGAAAACTTCCCACGCGAATTCCAATCGTTTAAAGAAACTGAAGATACTTCATTCAGAAGTATGTTTAATGGTTCAGCTAGCATTGATATGTTAGAAGTTGATCCTCGTTTGGTTGTGCTTTGGGCCGGTTATGGATTCTCAAAAGATTACAATCAAGGTCGTGGGCATGCTTATGCAATTAAAGATATTCAAAACACGTTACGAACAGGCGCTCCTGTTGACGGAGAAAAAAGCCCAATGCCTAACACTTGCTGGACTTGTAAAAGCCCCGATGTTCCGCGCATGATGAATGAAGTTGGTATTGCTGAATTTTACAAAGGAACGTGGGAGGAAAAAGGCCATCAGATTGTAAATCCAATAGGATGTGCCGATTGTCACGATGCTAAAACAATGAACCTTGCCATTTCACGACCTGCATTAATTGAAGCATTTGAACGACAAGGAAAAGACATTACTAAAGCATCGCATCAGGAAATGCGCTCATTAGTTTGCGCCCAGTGCCATGTTGAATATTATTTCGATAAAAAAAGAGAACCAGGAGTTCCATATTTAACATTCCCTTGGGATGGTGGAATGAGCGTTGAGGCCATGGAAAAATATTACGATAAAATAGAATTTAGTGACTGGACACACAAACTAAGTAAAGCACCAATGTTAAAGGCACAACATCCGGGATATGAGATTCATTCAACAGGAATTCATGCTCAGCGTGGTGTTTCTTGTGCCGATTGCCACATGCCCTACAAAAGTGAAGGTGGTCAGAAATTTACCGATCACCACATCCAAAGTCCACTCAACAATGTGGCCAGCTCGTGTCAGGTATGCCACCGTGAAGAGAGTGATCGCTTAATTCGTGATGTATATGAACGTCAGCAGAAAATTATTCAAAATCGCGATGTATTGGAAGAGCTAATTGTTCGTGCCCATGTTGAAGCAAAAACCGCCTGGGAAAAAGGTGCAAACGAAAAACAAATGCAAGCGATACTAATGGATATTCGTCATGCGCAATGGCGATGGGATTATGCAGCGGCTAGCCATGGAGCATCTTTCCATTCGCCCTTGGAAATAAGTAGAGTTATTGCCACAGGAATAACAACAGCCCAAGAAGCCAGATTGAAATTAGCACGTTTACTTTCAGACTTAGGTTTCAATCAAGAAGTTCCTTACCCCGACATTTCAAGCAAAACAAAAGCACAGGAATATATTGGCTTGCCTGTTGAAAAACTAAAAGCCGAAAAGAAAGTGTTTAAAGAAAAAGTAATTCCGCAGTGGTTGGATCAAGCCATGGAAAGGGAGAAAACATACAATACAAAAGAATTGTAATACAAAGGAATCCATCTCTAAAAAAAAGATGGAATCCTTTTCTCCTTTTGAACTATCCTTCGCCGCCCCTTTCAAGGGGTGGGATATGAATAATTGATATATAAATTGGCCGATCAATTTCTGCTTTTTATAGCATTCATGCTCTATCGGCCATGGGAGACAACAAATTACAGCATAGATGTTGGGATGTTTAGCTATTGGCCGATGCAGCACAATTCCATTAAACAAGAGATGTGGTTCGGACATTATTTGTTTTATTTAATAGTTCGTTGCCTGAAGGGAACGACAAAGGATAAAGCGATTCTGATTTGTGATTGCTCAATGCATACTGTTAAGTATATTAGAGATGCTAAGCAGTTTGGGGGTTTGCGGCAAGGATAGAAGCGGCATCCTTTTGCGTAGTTTACGGAGCAAAAGATACAGCGTATAGCCTGGTGTGTGCGTAGGATTTGGGTGCGCGGAAACAGCCGCCAAAATAGTAATACAGTTAAAGTGAAACAACATTTTTCATCTTTTGAAAGAGATGGAATCCTTAATAGATTCTTAAATGCTGATTTCTACCTAATTATTTTTAAAAAATGGTTTGTTTTTATAAAAAAAGAAAATACTTTTGCAGTCCCGATTAATTAACGTTTTCGCGGAGTGGTAATTTGTTGATATTTAAAGGCTATAAGAAGGTTATTAGCAATCCGGAATTGATAGTTTGCGAAACAATATAAGTACAGGCGACATTTCATAATAAAGCGAAACAAATTTTTTTAGGAATTTCTAAACTTGAAAATCAAGTGGATACATTAAGTTATAAAACCGTATCGGCCAACAGTGCCACTGTTACTAAAGAGTGGATTGTTGTAGATGCTGAAGGACAAATATTGGGTCGTTTGGCAAGCAAGGTTGCACAAATCATTAGAGGAAAGCATAAAGTGAATTACACTCCTCATGTTGATTGTGGCGACAATGTAATTGTGATTAATGCAGAAAAAGTTGTATTAACTGGTAAGAAAATGGCTGACAAACAATACGTTCGTCACTCAGGCTATCCAGGAGGACAAAGATTTCAAAACCCTGAACAGGTTCTAGCAAAATACCCTGAGCGCTTAGTTGAAAGAGCAGTTAAAGGTATGTTACCTAAAAGCAAATTAGGAAGCGATCTATTCAGGAATTTGAAGGTAGTAGTTGGTCCTGAGCACAAATACGAAGCACAAAAACCCAAAGTTATTGACTTAAACAGCATTAAATAATGGAAGTAATAAACGCATTAGGAAGAAGGAAAGCTGCAGTTGCCCGCATTTATTTATCAGAGGGTGAAGGTAAGATCACAATAAACAAGCGTGATTTAACAGAGTATTTCCCATTGAAGACACTTCAGTATGTAGTGCTTCAGCCTTTAAACTTGTTGAACGTTGCCGACCAGTACGACATCAAAGTAAATTTAGATGGTGGAGGTATCAACGGACAAGCAGAAGCACTTCGTTTAGCAATCTCGCGTGCATTGGTTAAAATTGATGCTGAGGCTAAAATTGAATTGAGAAAAGCAGGCTTTATGACACGTGATCCTCGCGAGGTTGAACGTAAGAAACCTGGTCAACCAAAAGCACGTAAGCGCTTCCAGTTCTCAAAACGTTAGAATATTATTATTTTATAACCATATTTTGTTTAGTATCTAAATTCACTAGACCCTCGAGTACTCGGGGCTACCCGTGAGTTGAGCTATCAGAATGTAAACAAGTATTTGTATGTCTAAAATACAATTCGAAGATTTATTAAAAGCAGGTGTTCATTTCGGACACCTAAAGCGTAAGTGGAATCCCAACATGGCTCCGTATATTTTTATGGAGAAGACTGGTATTCACATTATCGATTTGCAAAAAACAGCCGTTAAAATGGACGAAGCTGGTTCTGCATTAAAACAAATTGCAAAATCAGGTCGTAAAATTTTATTCGTTGCAACCAAAAAACAAGCAAAACAAATTGTTTCTGATTTGGTAACCGAAATAGGAATGCCCTACGTTACTGAACGTTGGCCAGGAGGTATGTTAACCAACTTCCCTACTATTCGTAAAGCAGTGAAGAAAATGGCAACTATCGACAAAATGAAAAAAGATGGTAGTTGGGACAATCTTTCAAAACGTGAGAAATTACAAATTACTCGTCAACGTGCTAAATTGGAAAAAGTATTAGGATCTATTTCAGACCTAACTCGTCTTCCAGCAGCATTATTTATTGTTGATGTTATGAAAGAAAAAATTGCTGTTCGTGAGGCTCAGAAATTGGGTATTCCAGTATTTGCAATGGTTGATACCAACTCAAATCCATTAGGGTTAGATTTTGTAATACCTGCAAACGATGATGCATCTGAATCAATCAAATTAATTGTTGGTGAAATGTGCGATGCAATCAAAGAAGGTTTAGGCGAACGCAAAGTTGAACGCGAAAAAGAAGCTTCTGAAAAGAAAGAAGCTAAGCCAAGAACAAAAAAGGCTGCTGCGAAGAAAACAGTCGCTCCAAAAGAAGTATTAGAAGCTAAAGAAGAGGCTCCTGCGAAAAAAGAAGAAAAATAATATTGTCAATTCATCTCTAAAAATCGAAATATACTATGGCTATTTCTGCTGCAGATGTAATGAAGTTGCGTAAAGCAACTGGAG
>JAQIBQ010000389.1 GCA_027859005.1 Prolixibacteraceae bacterium
AACACATAGGTTGAAATTAGTAATAAAATTGAATGGGAAATTGAAAAGAATCAATCGTGGATGAAGTAAAATCAGCTCCGTGTCATGCGAATTAAAACAGAAATGTAATTATAATAAAAAAGGAAAGGATGACTATCGTCATCCTCTAAATCCTAACCAAACCTAATTCTATGAAAAATCTGTTGCTTTACTAACACTACAAATGTACGGCAAAACTTCGTTAAGAGGTGATAATCAAAGTTAATTATTGTTAATAACTCAGATTGAAACACATTTAATTATTTCAATATTTTATTGACAATTTAATAGCTCTAAAAGACAAAAATATTAACTTTACAACCCTGTTATTGAGTTGAAGCTCAACAACACAGCTAAATCTGATGAATTTCAAAACGATTCTGCAATAAAAAATCATAAACAAACAATTTATTATGACTACTAAGTACGTTTATACTTTTGGAAATGGTCAGGCCGAAGGAAAGGCTGACATGAGAAATTTATTGGGCGGTAAAGGTGCCAACCTTTGTGAGATGAACCTAATAGGAGTTCCTGTTCCTCCAGGTTTTATTGTCACTACCGACACTTGTACTCTTTATAACCAACAAGGGAAAGAGAAAGTTACTGAATTGATCAAAAGCCAAACTGAAGCTGCCATGAAACATGTGGAAGACATAATGAAAATGGGCTTTGGTTCAAAAGACAATCCGTTATTAATGTCAGTTCGTTCTGGAGCTCGTGTATCGATGCCTGGAATGATGGATACAGTTCTTAACCTTGGTATGAATGACGAAGCTGTTGAAGCTATTGCAAAAAAATCTGGGAATGCTCGTTTTGCCTGGGATTCTTACCGTCGTTTCGTACAAATGTACGGTGACGTTGTTTTAGGAATGAAACCAGAATCAAAAGAAGACATTGATCCTTTCGAAGAGATCATGGAAGAGATGAAGGAATTGAAAGGTGTAGAAAACGATAATGATTTGGATGTTGCTGACTTGAAAGAATTAGTAAGCAAGTTTAAAGTTGCCGTTAAAAAAGTAACAGGTCATGATTTTCCAGTTGATCCTTGGGAGCAACTTTGGGGGGCTGTATATGCTGTTTTCGATAGCTGGATGAACCCTCGTGCGAACTACTATCGTGCAATGAATAACATTCCTGAAGAATGGGGAACTGCCGTAAGCGTTCAAGCAATGGTATTTGGTAACATGGGTGAGAACTCTGCAACTGGTGTAGCTTTTACTCGTGATGCTGCTACCGGTGAAAATATATTTACTGGTGAGTATTTGATTGATGCACAAGGTGAAGACGTTGTTGCTGGTATTCGTACCCCACAACAAATTACAAAAGAAGGTTCATTACGTTGGGCTGTATTAGCTAGTGTTTCTGAAGAAGAACGTGCTGCTAAATTCCCATCCTTAGAAGAGGCCATGCCTCTTGCCTTTAAAGAATTAAACGATACTCAGAATAAATTAGAAGTTTACTTCAAAGATATGCAGGATTTAGAGTTCACCATACAAGATGGTAAACTTTGGATGTTGCAAACTCGTAACGGGAAACGTACCGCAGCTGCTATGGTAAAAATTGCCATGGACATGATTAAAGAAGGAATGATTGACGAAAAAACAGCTATTCTTCGTCAGGAGCCTAACAAGTTAGACGAACTGCTTCACCCTGTTTTCGACAAGAAAGCAATCAAAAAAGCAAACGTATTGGCTAAAGGCTTGCCTGCATCCCCTGGTGCTGCAACTGGTCAATTGGTATTCCATGCCGATGAAGCAAACAAATTCCCTGTATCAATTTTAGCACGTATCGAAACTTCTCCTGAAGATTTGGAAGGAATGGATATTGCAAAAGGTATTTTGACTGCTAAAGGTGGTATGACTTCTCACGCAGCTGTTGTAGCTCGTGGAATGGGTAAATGTTGTGTGTCGGGTGCTGGTGATTGTAAAATTAACGGTAAAACACGTACCATGATTGTTGGCGGTGTTACTTTCAAAGAAGGCGATTGGGTTTCATTGAATGGATCAACCGGTGAAGTTTACGAAGGTAAAATTGCAACCATCGATCCTGAGTTGAGTGGAGACTTTGGTGCTATCATGAAATTGGCTGATAAATACAGAACAATTAAAGTTCGTACCAATGCAGAAACAGAACGCGATTGTAAAGTGGCTGTTAGTTTTGGTGCTCAAGGTATTGGTCTTTGCCGTACCGAGCACATGTTCTTCGAAGGAGAACGTTTAATTCGTATGCGCGAAATGATTTTGGCCGATGATGAAGCCGGACGTCGTACTGCTTTAGCGAAACTGCTTCCTATTCAACGTCAGGATTTTGCCGATGTATTCAAGGCAATGGCTGGTTTACCTGTTACTGTTCGTTTACTCGATCCACCATTACACGAATTTGTACCTCACGAAGAAGCCAACCAAAAAGCAATGGCTGATGAAATGGGAATTTCAGTAGAAGTTGTAAAACAAAAAGTAGAAGACTTACACGAATTCAACCCAATGTTGGGACACCGTGGATGTCGTTTAGGAAACACTTATCCAGAGATTACTGAAATGCAGGCTCGCGCAATTATTGAAGCTGCATTAGACTTAAAAGCAAAAGGTATTGTTACCTTCCCTGAAATCATGATCCCATTGATCGGTACCAAAAAAGAATTGAAACTCCAGGAAGAAATTGTACGTGAAACAATCGCTACAGTATTTGCTGAACGTAACGATTCAATCGAATACATGTGTGGTACCATGATTGAAATTCCTCGTGCAGCAATGACTGCTGATAAGATTGCTGAAGTGGCTGAATTCTTCTCATTCGGAACCAATGACTTAACACAGATGACTTTTGGATACTCTCGTGACGATGCCGGTAAATTCTTACCAGTATACTTACAAAAAGGTATTTTGAAAGCCGATCCTTTCCAAGTATTGGATCAAGAAGGTGTTGGCCAGTTGGTGAAAATGGGTATCGAAAAAGGACGCTCAACCAATCCTAAATTAAAAGTAGGTATTTGTGGTGAGCATGGTGGCGAACCATCATCAGTTGAGTTCTGTGTTCGCGCAGGAATGGACTATGTAAGTTGTTCTCCTTTCCGTGTACCAATTGCACGTTTGGCTGCTGCACAGGCTGCTTTACGTTAGTATTGAGATATGAGACAATAGATATAAGAGAGCTGATCCGAAAGGGTTGGCTCTTTTTTTCATTTGATAGCAAAAAGCCCGACGGATTTATTTGAATGTAAATCAGAACAGTAACATCAACATTCTATTTAGACCAATGCATTTCAAAATGATTTGTAAAAATTTATTCTATTTTTTGTTTCGATAATGAATAAAATACTTACATAGCCTAAGCTACGGAATTATTTAATGAAGAAATAAACGGAAAAGAGACAAATCGAAGATCGGCTTTTGACAATTATATAGATCATTTTGATGTGCTTTTGGTATTATACCGATATTGAAAAGTTTAATTTTATAAAATGTTGTACTAAATGTACATCTATTAAGACAATCACTTTAACTTTTCCCTACTTTATAATTGAAAAAATTTTTTAATTGCTTTCAAATTGTGATTTTTGTAAAAAATAGAGAAATGAGCAATAACGACTGGAAAGAAAGATTAGGTGTAGTATTCTCAACAAATCCAGATCATCAGTTTAATTACGATGAAGAAGAAAATGAAGAAACACTTTCAATTAATCAGCAAGACTTGCGAGTATCGTTAGATAAAAAACAACGCAGAGGGAAAAAGGTAACTTTAGTAACTGGATTTGTTGGTTCTAATAATGATTTGAAAGATCTTGGGAAACTACTCAAAACCAAATGTGGTGTTGGAGGTTCGGCAAAAGATGGTGAAATAATTCTTCAAGGAGATTTCTGTAATAAAGTAATTGAAATTCTAAAAAAGGATGGCTATAAAGTGAAACGTTCTGGAGGTTGATTCGATTAATTGGAACAGAGATAAAAATTAAAAAGCAGCAAAATTATAGCTGCAATTTTTATTATGCAACTACAATCATCCATTTATGAAAAACACAACAAACAAAAGGTTACAACTGCATCAAAAGCCAGTTAATTTCGATATCTATTTAAAAAATTAGTTTGAAATTGTTTTCTTTTGAGAAGATACCAAACGAACTGTTTCTTTAGCAATAACCAACTCTTCGTTAGTTTGAATTATCATAACCTGTACACGTGAGCAATCGGTGCATATTTTTGAATCACAGCCTCGCAAGCCTTTGTTCATTTCTTTGTTTAAGGTAATGCCAATATATTCCATATTGCTCAAACTTAACTCGCGCACCAACCAATTGTTTTCACCAATTCCACCGGTCATAATTACGAGATCGACACCATTTAACTCTGCAGCATAAGCACCAATATAATGCTTTACTCGATGGGCATATGAATTAAGGGCTCTAGCAGCATCTTCATTACCAGCTAGCATTGCCTCAGCTAAATCACGCATATCTGATGAAAGGCCATCTGAAAGCCCAAACATTCCACTTTTTTTGTTTAGCAATTCAACGACATCACTTAATGATATTTTCTCATGTTCCATTAGGTATTCAATAATACCTGGATCAACTACCCCACTTCGGGTACCCATTACTAAACCATAGTTAGGTGTAAAACCCATTGATGTTTCAATTGATTTCCCTTTATCAATTGCTGTAATTGAAGCACCATTTCCTAAATGACAAGTAATAATTTTCTTTTCAGTTATATCCCACTCCAATAATTCACAAGCTTTTTCAGCAACAAATTGGTGACTTGTTCCATGAAATCCATAACGCCTAATATGATATTTCTTATACATACTGTACGGAATTCCATACAAATATGCTTTTTCGGGCATTGTTTGATGAAAAGCAGTATCGAACACACCAACTTGTGGCTTACCAGGAAGTAATCGCTCCATGGCTTCAATACCGTGTAAGTTTGCAGGATTATGCAATGGGGCTAAATCAACCAATTCTGCGACTTTCTCTTTAACATAATCGTTTATTATTACACTATCGGAAAAGTATTCACCTCCATGTACAATACGATGACCAACAGCATCAATCTCTTGTAAGAAATTAAGAACGGCATGTTTAGGATCGGCAAGTAGTTTCAATATGAGATCGATACCCTTGGTATGATCAGGTATATCGGTATTAACAACAATAGTTTCTTTACCGTCAACTTTTTGTTCAATATTACTTCCAGAATTTCCAATTCTATCAATTTGACCTTTAGCTAGAAGGTTATAATCTTCGTCTATTTTAAGTAGTTGGTATTTAATAGATGAACTACCACAATTTAGAATTAAAACTTTCATTGATTAATTGTATTTCGCAATTATTATTCGTCTCCTATTATCTTCTGAGTATCGAGAGCAATCATTAATTCTTCGTCGGTTGGAACTACCATAATTTTCACTCTTGAATTTTGTGTACTGATTATTGTTTCGGTACCCCTTGTTTTTTCATTAATTTCTTCATCAATTTCAAAACCGAGCCATGATAATTCATCACATATTCCTTTTCGAGTTATACCAGCATTTTCACCTATACCACCTGTGAATATCAATACGTCGCAACCATTCATTGCAGCTGTATAAGAACCAATATATTTCTTTACACGGTAATCATACATTTTCATGGCAAGCTGAGCTAACTTATTTCCATCTTTTGTAGCAGCGTCTTCAATATCACGAGCATCAGATGAAATGTTTGTTAATCCCAACATTCCACTGTGTTTATTGAACAAAGTTGAAGCAGAATCGACACCAATTTTTTCTTTTTCCATTAAGAACAATACCGCACCAATGTCTAAATCGCCTGCACGAGTACCCATTAATAGACCTTCAACTGGAGTAAATCCCATTGATGTATCAATCGATTTTCCATTTTTAATGGCGGCAACTGATGCACCGTTTCCCAAATGGCAAGTAATAATTTTTTGACTTTTGTAATCAACACCAAGAATCTCAGCAGCACGGTTGCTTACGTATCGGTGGCTTGTTCCATGAAATCCATATCTTCGTACTCCATATTTTTTGTATAAACTATATGGAATTCCATACATGTACGAATGATCGGGCATGGTTTGATGAAATGCTGTATCGAAAACACCAACTTGCTTGGTTCCAGGTATTAAATCGTCAATTGCTTCAATACCCTTTAAATTAGGAGGATTATGCAATGGTGCTAATTCAATACATTTTTCCATTTCAGCAACAACTTCATCGCCAATTAGCACACTGTTACTAAAACTTTCACCTCCATGAACTACTCGATGACCAACTGCTGAAATATCAGACAAATCGGAAATACAACCGTGTTTTGTACTTGTTAATACTCCCAATACATATTCGATTCCAATTTTATGATCAAGAATCTCCCCGTTGAATACGACTTTCGTTCCATCATTTTTGGTGAGTTTAAGTCGCGACCCATTTAGTCCAATTTTTTCAACCAATCCTTTTGCTAAAACAGAATGGTCATCCATATTAAAGAACTGGAATTTTATAGATGAACTACCACAATTGAGTACTAATATTTTCATTTTAGAATGTCTTCAAGTTTTGTTTCTTCTTGTTTTAATCCAGCCTCATCATATTTAAAAAAACCTTGACCGGTTGATTTGCCCAAAAATCGATGCCTAATTAATCTCTTAATTAAAGGATTAGGCTTATAACGTGCATCTCCAAATTCGTTGAATAGGTTTTCCATCCATTGTGCCGTTTTTTCTAGACCAATAATATCAGCAATTGTGAATGGACCAAAACGCATACCATAACCAGTAAGCATCAATTCTTCTACATCCTCCTTACAAGCAACACCTTCGAGTACCATCTCACATGCTTCGTTTAGAAAGACACAAAACATACGAACACTAATTAAACCTACCGATTCTTCAACAGGAATGGCTTTACGTTTTATCATTTTGATAAACTGAATGACCTTTTCATAAGCCCAATCAGAAGTATGCAAACCTTTTGTGATTTCAACGATTCTGGAATCGACTGAATTAATCATAAAGTGTAAGCTGATACAGCGCTTTTTATTTTCAAGATTTTCAGCTAAATCGGAAATAATTACAGCAGTTGAGTTTGTTGCTATTATACAATTAGAATAAACAACTTCTTCTAATTTTTCAAAAACTTCTTTTCGTGCTTCAAAACTTCTTCCTTTACCAGTAGTTGGAACCGTTTCAATTACTAAATCACATTCCTTAAAGTCTTCGAAAGCCAATGTCCCAACAATACGCGACATTACAGCCCTTTTTTCAGATTCAGTAGCACCCCAATTCAGGATACGGCTATCCATCATGGCTTCAATCTTATTTAGCGATTCTGTAATTTTCTGATTCGAAGATTCAAGAAAAATTACGTCCATTCCATACGAACTGCATACACGTGCAATGTATTGACCATCGTTTCCACATCCCACTATTCCAACTTTAGAAAAAAGTTTTGCCGATTTCTTTTTTCTACTTAGTCCGAATTTTTCAATTGATTCAATAATTGACTCAGCCATTTTTATTTTATTTATTCACCACCAGCTTGAGCAGCTGTAACGGCAATCATATTTACAATATCGTTCACAGAGCATCCTCTTGACAAATCGTTGATTGGTGCAGCCATTCCTTGCAAAATGGGACCAATAGCTTCGGCTCCAGCAAAACGTTGTACTAACTTATAACCAATATTCCCTGACTCTAGACTTGGGAAAACTAGAACATTAGCTTGACCAGCGACTTTACTCCCAGGAGCTTTCAATTCGCCAACTTCCTTAATTATAGCAGCATCGAGTTGCATTTCACCATCAATAATTAAATCTGGCGCCAATTCTTGTGCTATTAGAGTTGCGTTTACAACTTTATCTGCCATTGGATGTTTAGCACTTCCTTTGGTTGAAAAACTCAACAAAGCAACTTTAGGTTCCATTCCAACTATTGCTTTTGCTGTTCGAGCTGTTGTTACAGCAATTTCAGCCAATTGATTCTCATTCGGATCTGGCATTACAGCACAATCTGAGAAAACCATCACACCATTGTGTCCAAACTCCTCTTTAACAAACATTAAGAATGCACCTGAAACCACACTGCAACCGGGCAATGTTTTTACAAACTGAAAAGCTGGTCGTAAAACATCACCTGTAGCATTAATTGCGCCAGCAATTTCACCATCTGCATCTCCAGCTTTTATCATTATTGGTCCAAAAAATAAGGGATCGTCAAGTAATTTTAAAGCATCATCTTTTGTCAATCCTTTTGATTTTCGAATTTCGACCATCATGTTTGCATAAGCATCACGACGAAAATCGGTTTTAGGATTAACAATTGTTGCTTTTTCAATATTCACTTCCAACTCACTTGCTAAGTTTTGAATTGTTTTTTCATCGCCAAGCAATATCAATTGAGATATCCCTTCGCGTAATACAATTTCGGCTGCTTTCAGTGTTCTGGGTTCTTCTCCCTCGGGTAGTACTATTGTCTTATTAAGCCTAGCAGCTTTTACTTTAATTTGTTCAATTAATTTCATTTCTTCCTTTTGTCTAACTAAAACATTGGCACAAAAATAAGGTTTTTAAACCGTAGTGTTAATTGAAATTTGTCATTTCGAAGTTTTTTTTCAAAAATTAAAAAAAAGTAAAAAAAAACATTTATTAAATAATTCATTAATAGCAATTATTAAGTTATGTAAAAG
>JAQIBQ010000455.1 GCA_027859005.1 Prolixibacteraceae bacterium
AAATCATAGACCTTTATTATCTAATTAATGGTTAAAACCCTGCAATTTGCTTCCAGCGATTTTCAATTCATTGCAGCTACTTTCAGTTTCTATAAACTTTTGTTTTCATTGACCGAAGACCGAAGAGTGAAAGGTGTGTTGAATGTTTTTTTTCGTTTTCTGACTTCCGTCTTCCGTCCATTTCTCAATTTGTTTTATCGAATTCCATTCGATTTTTAAACCTATGTAGTTCCAATGCATAGTGGTTTAGTGTTACCATTATGTACCCAGAGTTTTGAGCGCCTAAAATTCCTAACGTTATGAAACAATGATTATACATAATTTTCGAATTATACTTGCAATGCTAACAATATCAATAATTTGACACTGCACTATGTTCTTCCTTATTTCTTTAAATTATATTTTTTGATCCAATGTCATGAAATACATTTTTTTTCAATGGTGTCCGGATAAATTTTATGATATGCGTTGATCTTATTAAATCTATTACGTTCGTAACGGAACTCTAGGTTATGGGCTTATTCTTGATAATGATATTCTAACACAGGGCGTTGCCCTGTGCTGAATCTTAAAGACCTTTGGTCTTTTCATACCACATAAAAATCAAAGATGATGGCATATGCTAATGATATTTTGTCTTATTTGTCGATTCTTTTAAAACCGTTAAGTCGGGTTTGGGCGAAGCGCCAATATTATTTAGGACAGAATTGATTCAAAATAAACTCTTAAAGAAATTAATTTTAGTCACTTTAAACTTTAGTTCACATTAAGTACTAGTATAATTAGTATTGATTAATTGGTGCTTTTTATTCTTCTTCTATGCAATTTCGGTATTCCGATGGGGTAAGGCCTGTAATTTTTTTGAATGCATTATTAAATGGTCCCTTTGTATTAAAACCCGATTCAAACATTACTTCATATACTGCTAAGTCTTTATTGTTTTTAAGTAAATCACAAGCATGCATAATTCGGTAAGAGTTTATAAAGTCTTTAAAATTTCGTTGTTTCAGTGTGTTTATCGATTGGGATATATCGCGTTCTTTCTCATTCATTAGAAGAGCAAGTTGGCTTAAACTTAATTCTGGATTGAGATAGATCTGATCTTTTTCAAAAAGGATAGTCAGTCTCTCAATTATATTATTCATCGAAATATTCGTTTCAGGAGAATGCTTGCTATTTTTTTTCGTATTAATTGATTTTTCTGTAATGGTCACATAAAATATTACAAAGAAGAAAATAAAGAAATAGAGTATAGAGAATTGATTTATTTTGCCAGCTAATTCCCAATTGAAATGAAATAATATGAAAACAAGTATAGCACCTAAACATGCAATGGCATAGCCGTATACAATTAAACGGAGCCATTTAATACTCGAATTTAAGTTGCCAGGACTTTTATCTAATTTTATATTACGTTCAATATAAACGAGTTGTAAAATCAATAAAGTATTATAAAATAGATATTGAAATCTTATTCCAAAATCAATTGCATAAAGTGAATTATTCTCAAGTGATCCGAATTGAAACGATTTTTCTGCAATTGAAGTTGTACCCTTCGTAATATTTAAAACAAGGAAAAAGAAGAAGAAAAGCCCAAATGGGAGCAGGTGTAGTAAATATTTCTTCTTCCATTTAAATTCCGTTGAAAAACATGATTTTACATAAAAATAGAACAAAGGAACCCAAAGTAATGTAAAGGGTTTTGCCATGAATCTAATAGATGGAAATAGATTGTATATTTCATTGCCTCCCCATAATGTTACACTATCAATTCCATTCGTAATAACTTCAATTAGTGCATACGCTGCTAGAAATAAACCTCGTTTGTCTTTACGCCCTTTTCGAATTAAAAGAAGCATCAAAACCAACATGGTATACATAATAAGTAGGTGTAATGTTTTTTCCATTTTTAGATTTGAAGTCGACAGTGAAATTATTAACAAGAAAGGGTAAACAGTTTCTTTTTTTCCATAAAAAAAGGTCTTTAAACATGTTTCAGAACTAACTGTATTGTATTGATGCGTAATTTTATTTCAGTTTTTCAACTTTTGATTAACAAAAATACTTATTGATGACATTTAATAGGCACCTTTTATCTAGAATAATTAACTAAATTAAATTGAGATATGAAAAAAATTATTTCATTAGTATTTCTGAGTCTGACTTCATTAATGCTAATTTTAGCAGTAAGTTGTAATGAAGATATTGAACCGCAACTTGATATCGATGTTACTACAATCAGTTTTGATGCTGTAGCTAATAGTGTCGATTCTATTGTAATTACATCAAACACGAGCTGGACAGCAAAGAGTTCAGAAAGTTGGTTGTCAATAGATCCTGAATCGGGAATTAACGATGGTGTTATAGTTGTTAGTGCAGAACAAAATAAAGATACTGTATCAAGAACATCAACAGTTACTGTTTCTGCAACTGAATTAGAGTCACAAACAATTACAATAACACAAGGTGGTGCTTTAGCGGTATCGGCCAAAATACTTTACCTTAAAGCTGAAGATAATAGTTCTAATACATTTTACATCACATCAGATACAAGTTGGACAGTTACAAGTACTGAAAGTTGGCTAACAGTTAGTCCTTCATCGGGAACTAACAATGCAGAAGTTACTATTACTGCTGAACAAAATGCCGATACAGAAGCTAGACGTACAATGTTAACTGTACGTGAAAATGGTTCTGAACCTATCGAAGTTGAAGTAGCACAAGCTGGTACTGTTTACAAATTAAGTGTTTCTACAACTTCTATTAGTATTGGTTCAGATGCAAATAGTACCGGAATATTTACAATTACTTCAAATGCGCCTTGGTCTTTGACAAGCTCTGAAAGCTGGCTATCGGTGAGTCCAAGTTCTGGAGATTCCGATACAGAAATTACAGTTGTTGCTGAGGCAACTACGGTTGGTTCTCAGCGAACTGCTTCAGTTAAAATTACAACCGAATTTACGACTTCAAAAACAGTTTGGGTTAAGCAAGATGGTTTGCCATGTGGTGACGATGCTGAAATTCCATGTGTTGCCGATGGTTGTTTGGTACCAGAAATGCCTTCATATGCATCGTTGCAGGATAACCCTTATTTGCCCGATCCCTTTACTTTTATGGACGGCACTCGAATGACTACAAAAGAAGAATGGACTTGTCGTCGTGCTGAAATTGCAATGTTAGCACAAGAATTTGAATATGGCTATAAACCATGCACTCCTTATGAAGCTACAACCGGATCGTTTAGCGGAAATACAGTAACTGTAACAGTTACACTTGATGGCAAAACAATTTCTTTCGATTGTCCTATAACTTATCCAAGCACAGGAACTGCTCCATATCCAGCTATGATTGGATTTGGCTACTCTTCTCTTGATAATGCTTTATTGTTAGAATTAGGTGTGGCACTTATTTCATTTCCAAACGATGCTATTGGTAATCAAGCCAACCAAAGTTCTCGAGGGAAAGGTAAGTTCTTTGAATTGTACTGCAGTGAGCAATCGTCTGGAGCTATAATGTCATGGTCGTGGGGAATTAGTCGTTTAGTTGATGCACTAGAGAAAACTCCTGAAGCAAATATCGATGCAACACATCTAGGAGTAACTGGTTGTTCCAGAAATGGGAAAGGTGCCCTAGCTGCTGGAGCATTTGACGAACGAATTGCACTTACGGTTCCACAAGAATCGGGTTCTGGGGGTGCTGCTAACTGGCGGGTTTCTGATTTTCAAGGCTCAAGTGTTCAACGCCTTCAACAAATTGTTGGCGAAAATGTATGGTTTAGAGAAAATTTCTCGCAATTTAGATATACTGCTAACAAGCTTCCATTTGATCATCATATGATTGCTGCTTTGTGTGCTCCTCGTGGATTGTTGATTATTGAAAATACATCACAAGTTTGGTTGGGTGATTTAAGTTGTTGGACAACAGGTAATGCGGCTCATATGGTCTGGGAAGCACTTGGAGTTCCTGAAAATATGGGATTCTCTCAAGTGGGTGATCATAACCATTGTGCCTTCCCTGCATCACAACAACCAGAGTTAAGAGCATATGTTAAGAAATTTTTGCTTGATGATGATTCCGAAGACACTACTATTATTTATACCGATGGTGACTTAGTGTTTGACATTGAAAAGTGGATTAATTGGTCTGTACCAGAATTACAATAATTTGAATATTTTAGTTTAATCGGCGGGGATGAATTGTAACTAGTTAAGCACTGTTTACAATTCATCCCCGTTTTTTTATTCTCTAATAAATGGTTAATACCCTGTAATTTTATTGAATCACTTCATTTTTGGGGTGGATTTAAAATGTTTCATTTGTACTCATGCTTTGTATTGTCTTGCAGAACGCCATTATCCAATTCGAATAGTTCCACTTTTTTAAATTCGTATAATTTTCTATAGAGTTGTGAGTACTTCACCACTAGCGACTGGCCTAAAAGCATATACCCGTCGGGTTGTGATTTATTTTGTGGAAAGGGATTTTGTGGGAAAGAAAAGGCTGTTTGAGAGAGCAGGATTAATTGTTAGTACAAATACGAAATTTGTAACGGCGAACGAGTTCCTTTTCGGGCAAGACAATAAATTAGCTAAAATGTTGATCTTTGATTGCGGGCACCCGTCAGCATAGGTTTTTGAGCCTTGATTTTTTGGCTTCGGTTTTGTTATTAAGAACAATTATTGCGATAAGTGAATGTAATAGGAAGCTTGCTTCAATATTACTGAACTCAACAATGATCTTTTG
>JAQIBQ010000475.1 GCA_027859005.1 Prolixibacteraceae bacterium
CAGCTTTTAATTTTCCATGACAAGCTCTACTTATTTTTTCAAGCATCTATTCAATATCCGAGTTCGTAAAGGATTCATGTGGAATGATGTGAATTTCAATCTCACCAATTTTTTCTTGAACTACCTGAAACTTCTCAATTTTTTGAAATTCTTTAAAATGTTGTCCGAATATTAGTGCAGTAAGAGTTATAAGATTTCCATCTTTATCTACGATCAGATCCTGATCTCTTCCAATGAGTTTTGTAATTCTATTATGATTCATTCCACACTCACATTTTTTTGTGTTTTCATTAATTTCGACTAAATCACCCGTATCATAACGTAATATTGGAGTTGCATAGTTTACAAATGAAGTACTAATTAATCTAGCAGTTCCTTTTTTAATTGTCTGATTGTTATTGTCAACAAATTCAGAGTAAGAATATTCCATGTAATCATGGTAACGACCAAATTTACATTGTCCAATAATTGTTGATTGTTCAGAATTTCCATACTTATCGAAAACTTTACACTTGAAAGTATGCTCAATTAAATCCTTTTGGTTTAAAAAGAGTGTCTCTGAAGAAGTGAATATGGATTTAATACTTAGCTTATTTATTTTATCTTGGCAATATAATCTTGATAGTTTAGTGAAAAGCTCAATAGTAGATGGATATCCTCTTATGAAATGAGGTGAGAATTTAATTAATTCATCAATAATTGTATTGATGTTTTCTTTATTTAGATCATAACTTGAAAAAATCAAAGAATTATATATTCCATTTTCATATTCAAATATTTTATTATTTGAAATTATTCGTCCTCTAAAAATTGCTACTTTATCATTCAGATTATATCCCCCTGCATTAAATTGTCTCCATTCAAATGCCAAGGTTTTAGGATAGGTTACATTCTTTTCAATATAAAAACCGACAGGTTCTCCAGTAGATCCTCCAGTAGTTTCATATTTTAATTTTTTATTGGGCAAGGCAATAATGTCATTAATGTTCTTTTTTAGTTCTAACTTTGATAAAATGGGTATTTTATTTTGGTAATCTTTAAAAGAATTTATGTCTGTTGGTGTAATGCCCTGTTTGGAAAATACTCTTTGATAATATTTTGAGTTATTATAAGAATGGTTGATAAGGTGTTTTAACTGGGTCCATTGAAATTCTTTAAGTGAATTAATATCCCAATAAATTGATTTTTTTAAAAAATTGTACTGTTCCCAGAAATTTTTTGGATAAAAAAACTTGACAGGTAATATTTTCTTCACTATTTTTTTCATATTCTCACATTTAAAATCCGATAAATTAAGTATAAAATAGCTGAAATAATAAATTCAGTTAAATGAAATAGCGATCTCCTGTTCATTATAACATGGTCTAAAAAAGGCTAGAACAGGTGGATTTTGAATTGAGGTATCTTCTTTCATTTTAAAAAGGTTAAAGATTAAAAGCAATCTTTGTTGTTTGTACCAAATCCCAAAGTTCAATTGGCCATTTTTCATTTGATGATACAAGGCATTTTTGCAACTCTTTTAACTCTTCGAATTGTCCTTTTTGACTGGTTGATGTGCTGATATTTTTAACTTTTATACCCAATCCTTTTAAACTCTTATAATCTTCCATTACAATTGTTTTTTCATCAAAATGGACTTCCATATATTCTTTAGGCATCTGTTTGTTGCCATTGGCAAAGTAATGAATTGTACAAACCGATCCATCTTTATATTTAAGTACAATGGATTTATTGTCGCTTGATGAAAAGTAATCGGTAGTAGGAGTTAACTCTTCGTGGCTAATGCTCTCAATTTCACCGCCTGTGAAAAAAGTCATCAGGTCAATTAAATGACAACCTTCACCAATTATTCGTCCGCCATCCTGGTGTACCCAACTATCATTAGGAATAAAGCCAGCATTCATTCTGTAGTGAATAAATAGTGGGTTAATTCTTTTGTCGGTATGTTTTTTAATTTCTTGTGCGTATTTGCTAAATCGTCGGTTAAAGCCAACCATTAAAACAGGTTTGTTTTTCTTCTCCGAGTTATAGAAATCCTCTATTGGTTTCAATTCTTCAGAAGTTATGGCTAAGGGTTTTTCAACAAAAACATGTTTGCCTTTTTCAAGTGCTTTTAAAGCCATTGAGGCATGTGAGTCGTGTCTTGTACAAATCATAACCAAATCAACTTCATTATCGTTTAAAACCACATCGTAATCGGTAGTAGCATACTTTGCTCCGAATTGTTTTGCTGTAGCCTGTGCCTTATGCCCCGTTCGGTTCATAACGGCAATTAGTTCGTATTCCTTGTTTAACGATTTTAAATTTGGAAGGTGCATTCCTATTGCAAAATTTCCTGCGCCGACTAATGCAACTCCAATTCTTTCCTTAGTTACAGGTTTGTCATTAATCAAAACTTTTCTTTCATGACTAAACAGGGCATCTAAATTGTTAAGCTCAGGTAAGCCATAGTCGAGAAGAACCATAAGTGGTTTTTCAGGTTTTTCAAGAGCTTCAAATGCATTTTCAACATCCTCAATTTTGAAAGTTGAGTTAATCATTTTTGTAATTTGAATTTTACCTGTAGCAAGTAACCTTAAGTATTCGCCCATGTTTCGGTTCTCAGTCCATCTTACATAGGCATAGGGGTAGTCATTTCCATTTTCTTCATAATCCGCATCGTACCTTCCGGGGCCGTACGAAGTTGATACTAAAAAATCAAGCTCCTTTTGGTACATGTCGGAACGATTAATTTCCATTCCCGAAACGCCTACAAGTACTACTTTCCCTTTTCGTTTGCACGATTGAAAGGCTTCAGAAAGAGGTTTACTACTTGATGTTGCTGCAGTGAAGATTACGGCATCAGTTCCATAGCCGTTTGTATAATTTGTGATCAGTTTAACCTGATTGTCAGATTTTGGATTAATAATTAACTCTGCACCAAATTCCTTTGCTAATTCTAATCGTTTTTGATCCAAATCAACAGCAATCACTCTTACTCCTGAGTTTGTTAGCATCTGAACCGTTAATAGTCCAAGAATACCGGCACCAACAACAACTGCAAATTCGCCAAATTTAAGATCAGCTCGTCTAACGCCTTGCATTGCAATTGCCCCAAGTGTTACGGTTGAAGCTTCTTTAAAATCGAGCCCCTTAGGCATTGGCGTAACAAGTAACTCTGGCACGTCAACAAATTCGGCATGGTTTGCTAAACCTGCACCGGCTGCTGTAACCTTATCGCCTGTTTTAAATTTGCTTACACCTTCGCCTATGCCAATAACAATACCGCTAACCGAATAGCCTGTAGGTTTGCCGCCATCGCGTTGTCCATTAATTCTGTCAAGGGTTTTTTTAATTCCCTGGGCACGAATCATGTCCATGCCAATTTTAATGTTTTCGGGTTGATCTAAAGCAAGTTGAATCAGGGATTTTTTGGTGATGTCAACACTACTTATTTCGGTTCCTGCCGAAATGCAGCTGTTTACCACCCTGATTAACACTCCTCCTTTTCGAACGAGAGGAGCAGGTATTTCAGTAGATAAAACTTTGCCTTTTTTTACAATAGCTTGCAACATGGTTTTGATGTTATTATTCTGACAATAAAGTTTTTACAATTTTTTCCGAAGCCAGGCCATCTCCATAGGGATTATGTGAACGAGACATCTTCTGATATTCTTCAGAATTAGTTAAAAGTAATGTTGTTTCTTTTATAATTAGTTCTTTATTGGTCCCTACGAGCATTACTGTACCGGCATCGACGGCCTCAGGTCTTTCAGTTGTATCGCGCATAACCAATACAGGTTTTCCAAAGCTGGGCGCTTCTTCCTGTATTCCACCACTATCGGTAAGAACCAAATAGGAATGTTCCATTAAATAAATAAATGGAAGATAGGTCATTGGAGAAATAAGATGAATATTAGCTATTTCACCCAGCAGTTCGTAAACTGGTTTTTGAACATTTGGATTAAGGTGAACGGGGTAAATAATTGTTGAATCAGGATTTTTCAAGGCAATTTCTTTTAGGGCTTCACAAATATGAATAAATCCATCGCCAAAATTTTCTCTTCGATGACCAGTTACCAGAATTACCTTCGATTTTAAAATTTCTTCAAGTGGTTGTTTGAAGTTTTTTTGAATCGATTCTTTAATTTCAAGTGCTAAATTTTGGTTCTCTTTAATTTTCTTTGAAGCCATTAATAAAGCATCAATAACGGTATTGCCTGTTACTGAAATGGATTTTTCAGGAATTGCTTCGTCGATTAGATTTTGCTTCGAAAGTGATGTTGGGGCAAAATTATAGGTAGCAATTCGCCCTGTAATCTGACGATTAATTTCTTCGGGCCATGGAGAATAAATGTTCCTTGTCCTAAGTCCAGCTTCAACATGTGCAACAGGAATTTGCTGATAATAGGCCGCTAATGCTGTTGCCGACGATGTTGTTGTGTCGCCATGTACAAAAACGATATTGGGCTGAACCTGTTTCAAAATGTCACGCATACCCAAAAGAACTCTTGAGGTAACATCATAAAGATCCTGGTTTTGTTTCATTAAATCCAGGTCATAATCGGGTTTAATTTCAAATATATCAAGTACCTGATCAAGCATTTCTCTATGTTGTGCAGTAACACAAACAATGGTTTCAAATTGATCGGGAAATTTTTGAAACTCTTTTACAACTGGAGCCATTTTTATAGCTTCGGGTCTTGTTCCAAATACGATTAATATTTTCTTCATTCTAAGTTTTTATTTTCTAACTCCACAAAAGTCTAATTCAATTTTTGAATCAACTTTAGTTAACTGAATAAATTCACGATGAGCAACAAGAAACACAACGATGTCAGCATTGCTAACAGCATCATTTGTAGTTGTTAAGTTAGCCAGGCCTGCTACGGTTTTAGTTTCTCCATTCAAATTAGGTTCTACAAAGTGATAATTGGCTTTATCGTATTGTGCAAGTTGTTTTGCAATCATTAAAGCAGGAGATTCTCTCAAATCGTCGATGTCGGGTTTAAAGGCAAGACCCATCAAAGCAACGGTAGGTTTCATCCCTTTTTCAGATACAAATTCAAGTATTGAATTTTTAATTTTTTCGAGTACCCACTCCGATTTGTAGTTATTAATTTCTCGTGCTGAACGAATAATTTTTGCTTCATTCGGGAATTTGCTAACAATAAACCATGGATCGACAGCGATGCAATGACCACCAACCCCTGTGCCTGGTTGTAAAATATTTATTCTTGGATGTTTGTTTGCAAGTGTAATCAGCTCCCAAACATTAATTCCGGCTTTGTCGCAAATCATCGAAAGTTCATTGGCAAAAGCAATGCTTACATCACGTGCAGAATTTTCTGTGAGTTTACACATTTCGGCCGTTCTTGCATTTGATTTATGAAGTTCGGCATTTACAAACAAGGAATAAAACTGAGCAGCTTTATTTGATGCTTCCTCATCGATACCTCCAATTACTCTATCGTTATTTTCCAATTCGAAAAGCACTTTTCCTGGAAGTACCCGCTCAGGGCAGTAGGCAATATTAATTTTATTCTTTAATTCAGGTCTTTTCGAATAGATGAGGTCCTTCATTTTATCGGTTGTTCCAACAGGAGAAGTTGATTCAATGATGAATAAATTACCTTCTTCAAGAAATGGGATAATATTATTAGTTGCATTCTCTACAAAAGAGATATCTGGTTCGTGTTGTCCTTTGAATGGTGTTGGAACAGCAATTAAAAAAACATCGGCTTTAGTAATTTTTGTTGAAGCTTTTAGCGTGCCGGAATCGATAACATTTTTGACTAGTCCAGCTAATTCAGGTTCAACAATATGTATTTTTCCATGATTGATAGTTTTAACGACTTCATCATTTACATCAATTCCTAAAACATTTATTTTGTTTTTAGCAATCAATGCTGCTGTTGGTAATCCAATATAACCTAAGCCAATCATTATGACTTTTAACTTACTTTTATCCATTTGTTTATTCAATTATTTGGAAGTTATTCCGTCCATTAATCCAACCATTTGTTTTGTTAATTCTGTACGAGAGAATTTCTGATATTCATTATTCTCAACAATGTCGATTGAGTTTAAGTAATCTGAAAAAAGAGATTCAATTGATTTTTTAATTTTTTTAGAGTCACCAAAATTACAAATAATTCCGTTATGAACAGTTTGTAGAATTTTCGCAGAATCTCCGTTTGTTGGGCCAATTGCTAATATAGGTCGTTTTGCTGCTATATATTCAAATATTTTACCTGGTACGATGCCTTTCACATGAGGTGTATTGTTTAATGAAAGATAAAGCAACCTTGAAGTAGAAATGGTTTTCATTGCTTCGGGATGCGTCATAAATTCAGTGTGTTTACAAACATCATTTAATTTAAACTGATTTATATACTGACTTACAGAGGGCACTATTTCTCCAATTAATTGAATATTTATCTTTTGTGCAAAGATCTTATCTTCATCCATGAGTTCGCGAATTACTTTCCAGAAATCAACGTGATTCCGATCTTCATTCATAGAGCCTAGGTGAGTAATTGTAAAAAAATCATCTAGTTGATCAATTGACGGTTCGAAAATTTCTGAATCAAAACCATTTGTTACAACAGTTACATTTTTCGCTCCAAGTGCTCTGAAGTCATCTGCCCAGCTCCAACTAACGGTTGTTTGAATTGAGCTATTTAGCAATACTTTTTGTTCTAGCAATTGATGTTTCTTTAATGAGTTAGGACTAAGCTTCAATTTATGAAAAAAGTCAATTTTTGTCCAAGGATCTCTAAAATCAGCAATCCATGGGATATCAAATTTTTTGGCTAATTTGAGTGCAATTAAATGAGTCGAATGGGGCGGACCGTTACTGATAATTAAATCTATTTTATTTTCAGATAAATATTTTTTTAAATATTTAGTAGCTGGTTTTATCCATAACATTCTAGCATCGGGAATAAATAAATTGCTTCTTATCCAAACAGAGAGTTTTTCTTTAAATCCAGGATTTTCATTTTTGAAAATAACTCCGAATTTATTCACAGTCTCTTTTG
>JAQIBQ010000612.1 GCA_027859005.1 Prolixibacteraceae bacterium
TTATTAGCCTATTCAGAAATGATTCCTTAAAATCGATCACTGTTTCATTGTTTCTAACACTTCCCATTTCAGCCAAATTGAGTTGACCCGACAAATCAATTCCTTGCCAGTTGTAATTATTATCGGCAGTAAATATAGTGGTATTCGATGTCCATAAAATAAAACCAAAATTCTCAATCCCTGCTTTCAATTCAATCAACTTATTTATTTGATAGTTCATCGATAAATCGATTCCGACACCTGGATTTCTTAATTCAAACAGATACTTCATCCAATTAAATTTAGCTGAACTATCTTTCAATACATTATCTAATTTTACTGGAGATGAAACTATACCTGAACCATTTACACCAATTGCGATTTCACGAAGTGAAGTTGAAGTATGGCTTGTAAAACCTGTATTCATTTTCAGAATATATTTCCCAAAATACATTTTAGCAGTATACCCAAGCTGCAATTTATTAGAAAACTGTGAGGCCCAAGAATAATTAAAACTTCTGAAATGGATAGCTTGTACAGGAATTTGAAAACTCAATTGTTTGTCGATATAAGCAGCATTACCTGAATTAATAAAATGCAAAAGTTCTTTCTTGAACCTAACTCCGGCAAATACCTCATCCTTTATGCTAAAACTCCAATTACGCTTTTTAGTTACACCTGAATAGTAAAATAGTGTAGCATTTAATGCTGCAAAAATAGTATTTGAATTACCTGAAATAGCTTCCAAATCACCTATATTAACTCGATACTCTCCTAAATTATTTTTGGTAAATACATCCTTCAAGTAATAGGGAGAATATAAATTGAAATTTACACCTGAATATGGAAGAAGAGTGTACTCACCGACTGTTTGTTTCAACAAATCGGCTGAATGATATTTGTTTGACATTATTGGCAAAAGCTCCGAAGTTTGGGCACTCAAAAATTGTGAGAAATGTAAAATTCCCAATACAATGAACAACACTATTTTACAACTTCGAAGCAAACAGGTTAAATTTTATAGATTAATTTTCAATATTATCGCAAGATCAAAGGCCTTCAATTCATCGTTCAGTTTAACCGAAACGCTTTCATAGGGCCAAATAAACGTCACCTCAATAAGCAACGAATTTGCTAGACGAATAGAATTCAATAAATCCTGATTTACATAAATTGTGTTTTCCCAATAAGTTGGAATAAGTAATGACAACTGATTGTCTGTTGTTGCTGCTTCAACAATAGTAAGGTGAATGGAATTGTTGTTCAATACACCTTGGATAGAATCAAATGGAGTAAGGTCAAGATCAACTTGAAAAGGCATCAAATTGGTAGATTGAAAAAGTATCTCAACTTCATTGAACTGATCCAAGAGTGAAATTTCATTTAATGGGATTGTATCAGACAACTGAAAGAATTGACCTGTACTCACATTAACAGTGTCCTCGAATTCATAAAAGAGATCTCCTAAGCTATACGATCCAAAAGCAAAAGGAGCTATAAATTCCGAATCAGTTTCCAATTCAAAATCGCCATATCTTCCAATACATGAATACAATAAAAAAAATAGAAGAATAAGACATAAACCTTTTTTCATTGCGCTTTGAATCAAATTTAATGAGAAATAATTTTAAGTCAACAAATATATAAATAAGAAAAAATGAAGATACAATTCTATTGATGTGTTTGACCAATTAATTCTTTGATTTATTTCAGAAGTCGTTATATTCGCAGCTTGTTTAAGTAATTTATAAGAATGATAAATATTTTCAGAAAAACAAGAGATCTGATTATTCACATGTTAGATTGGTTTCACAAGCCATTCAATGACTATATTCCAAAAGAAACATTTCGATATGCTGCAACCGGAGGCATTAATACTGTATTCGATATTATTTTATACTTTATGTTTTACAACTTTGTTTTTAACAAACAAAATGTTGATTTACAAATACTAACACTTAGCCCTCACATTGCAGCCTTTGTATTCGTTTTCCCCATAACTTTTACAACAGGCTTTATTTTTGCCAAATATGTAACATTTACTCAGTCGCCCTTAAAAGGACGAATTCAGCTTTTCAGATATGGTGTTTCTGTGGGTGGATCAATTGTTCTCAATTATATTCTTCTGAAAGTATTTGTAGAGGTATTTGACTGGTATGCAACAATATCCAAAATTGCCACCACCCTCCTTGTTATTGTTTATAGTTATGTTTTGCAAAAACATTTCACTTTCAAAACGGGTAAAAAAACTTTGGTAAAGCTAGATGAAGTTATCGATTAAATATTCTTCATTAAATCAAAATCTGCATTTTTCTTTATAAGAAAAAACAAGTTTTAATGAAACTCCTTGCAGCAAGCTGACGAGGTATCTCAACAGAATCTGTATTTTTTAATGCGCATCAAGATGCGGGGAATCGAGCTTGCGAGATCAGCGGGAGCGAATAAAACCCATGAGGTTCCTCAACTAGCGCTCGGGATCAGTGAGACTATGATTTTGTAAAACCAAAATCATAGTCTCACTGATTTAAACAGAAAAGGGCCATCCATCTGGACAGCCCTAAATCTAACTATTAACCTGTTTATTAATAGACATAATAAACTCTGCTTCAAAATTAAGAAAATTTTTAACTAACCATAAGCATAATCACATATTCTCTGGTTAAAAAATTACGAAACAAAGTTTGTTAGTTGTTCTGATGTATTACAAACTATTTATCAATAGCACTTTCAATTTGAGGCCAACTTTCGTTATCCCAAACTAATTTATGTATTAAGAGTTTAGGTTTACCATTGTCGGCAATTTCGTAACCATGACTAAACATGTACGTTTCATCTTCGAAAGTATAAACTGAATTATGACCAATTCCATAATACTCATCGTCTCCACCAACTAATAATTCACCTCCGCCTTGGGTCATTAATGTTCCACTTTTATCGACATAAGGACCTTCAATATTTTTTGATCGTCCAACACGAACATTATAGGTACTTCGCGAACCTCGACAACACAAATCGTAGGAAACAAACAAATAGTAATAATCGTCTTTCTTATGTATAAAAGGAGCTTCAATTGCTGCATTGCCAGGATCAGATTCATGCAAATCAAAATCACGTTCACGAGCTGCAATTGTATGCCACACTTGTGGTTTTGCTAATGAAAGTAAATCGTTATTCAGTTTTACCATTTTTAAACCACCCCAAAAAGAGCCAAATGATAACCATGGCTGATTTGTTTCGTCGAAAATTAAATTTGGATCGATTGCATTCCAATTATCACGTCCAACAACAGATTCTATTATTGGTCCATGGTCTACCCAAAGGTAATTGTCGTCTTGTGGATTGAGTGTTGTATTTGTGGCAACACCAATACAGGAACGATTGCTTGCAAACGAGGAAATTGAATAATAAAGATAATATTGATCGTTGTGAAAAGAAACATCGGGAGCCCAAATATTACCATCGAACTTCGGAACTTCTTCTTTTGCCCAGGTTGGTATTTCTGTGAATACTTGTGTTAAAAAATTCCAATTGACCAAATCATCGGAATACCAACTAGCAATTCCAACTCCTGTACTGAACATGTAATACTTTCCATCGGATTCAATAACGACAGGATCGTGTACAATTATTTGTTTGCTTTTAGAGTATCCTTCAAAACTTAATAAAAGAATAAATAGAGCTAGTATTGTTTTCACTTTTGAGTTTTTTTTAATGTTTTACTTTTGCTTTTAGTTGGGTAAATGAATGTGCAGGAAAGCTATAGGTAAGCACATTACCTTTTGCCTCAATAGCTTCTTTAGCAACAGTTTTCACTTCGTGCTTATCGAAGTCGTTTTTAGCTTTTACAGTTGGACCATTTACTTCCAAAACTTCTATATTACCAATAAAATTACCCGATTGAGAAATTATATCAGTAACAATGGCTTTGTCTTTGTTTCGGTTCACAACATTTAGAATAATCTCATCTCCATCTACCGAAGCAGAAACGTCGAGGTAAGGAACATCTGTTTGCTGAGTAGTTGATTCACCCAAACCGACAAAAAACTCATCAGTATTATAGGTTTCACTTTCTACAAATAAATCGAGTGCTGTACCGTGTGCATTTTTAGCAAATAATTGTAGCGGATAATAAATTGTTTGAATAAATAAACCTTCTTCGTTGGTAAAAATGGGTGCAATTACATTATCCAATTGTGCCATATTAGCCATTTTAACAATATCGGCGTTACGAATAAATGCATTCAAAAATCCTGCAATTACCAAGGCGTCTTCTAAATTGTAGTGTTCTTCTAATGCTCGAGTTCCCGACATCGTCTCGGCATCGCGAGCACGGTACCACGAGTTGTATTCATCCCAAGCAATGTAAATTGGATCGCGATCTCCTCGATCGGCATTTTCCATTTCACGAGCAATTAAACCTTTAACAACCTGAGTTCTTTCTTCTAAAACTAATGGAGTTGAAAGATAATTATAGTAGTTATCTGAAGGATTACCCACATACATATGGAGTGCTAAATAGTCAACAACATCACGCAGTTCGTGCAAAATAGTTGCATTCCATTCATTCGGATCAGCATCTGGTCGATAATTAGAAGAACCTGCAGCAACCAATTTTATTTCAGGCGAAGTAAGCTTCATCAATTTTGCTGCTTCGCGTGACTTCTTTGCATAATCTTCGGCATTCAAATGGCCCATTTGCCAGAATCCGTCCATTTCGTTTCCTAAGCTCCAGTAGATAATATTCCAAGGATCGTTGTAACCATGTTGTTTTCTAAGTTCAGCGTAATAAGGTCCTTCGGCAACGTTACAATATTCAACCCATTGCTGTGCTTCTTCAATTGTACCAGTTCCCATGTTTACGGAGAAGTAGGGTTCCGTTCCCATTTCGAGAGCATATTCCATAAACTCATTGGTTCCAAATCGATTACTTTCTAATCGATTCCAGGCTAATTCCATTCGTGCAGGACGTTGGTCTTTGGGGCCAATTCCATCTTTCCAGTGATAATTCGAAACAAAATTACCCCCTGGATAACGTGTAATTGAAACGTTTAAATCTTTAACAGCCTCAAGTACATCTTTTCGAAAGCCACGTTCATCTGATAAAGCAGAACCTTCTTCGTAAATACCGCCATAAACACAACGACCTAAATGCTCTACAAAATTGCCGTAAAGCTTTTCATCTATTTCTCCAACAGTACGGTCTAAATCGATTTTAATACGGGCATTTTGTGCCATAATTTTAGTTATCCCAACAAGAGCAACAAATACGAGTAAAATACTGAGTTTTTTTTTCAACATAATGATTCAAGATTATTAGCAAATAATATAGTTTTAAATATCAGGAAAAGATCATCTGAAAATAAGCTAACAGGTAAATAGGCTATAATAAAAATTCATTTTGCCTGGCAATCTATCGTAATAATCATTACTAATATTTTTTCAACAATATATATCAGCCTTTATTACTGACAAAATTTAAGAAAACAATACACTAAGCGACTTTTAACTAAAAGAGTTTTCATTCGTCTAAATTTATATTTTTCAAAGGCGACTCATGGAACTCGCATTTAGTCATCTGTGGATGTGCGAAGGTTCTCCATAC
>JAQIBQ010000548.1 GCA_027859005.1 Prolixibacteraceae bacterium
GTCCAATACTGCATGCGAGCATTCGCCTAATGAAAAATTGCCAGATTTAAAATTAAATATTCTTCCCCACAACAATGTCACATGATCCATAAATCTATAAAAAAAACAAGGACGAAAACTACTTTCGCATCTAGTACGAAAGTGAGCTTTTGCCCTTTGTTTTAAGTAACCTAAACTTACTTATTCTAATTTCTTTGACTATAGGTTACGTAATATAATACTTAACAGGTTAAATGTTCTTTAAATAGTTGTGACAATTAATATTTACTAACACAACAAAACTAAATCATAGTCAGCTAAGTGAGGAGGGATAAATATTGCAGGACTTCTTTTTTTTAATAAAATAAATATATTATTAAGGCATTGTAAAACAGTGGTATGAGTGGGTTGCTTTGTTTGTTGAATTCACTTAAAATGGGGGAGGAAAATAATATCACCCTTATCTGTTTGTTCATGTTACTCAATTATAATGAAAATATTTCAATACCAATAAAAGATATTTTTACATACTTTTATTCTTTTTCATTAGGATCAATTCTTCTAATCTTGATGCCCAGATAGGCAACCAATATTGTCATAAATGGACTTATTATATTGAAGAATGCGTAGGGTAAATAAGCATAAGTTGAAACGCCAAGAACTTTAGCTTGAGTGGCTCCACAAGTATTTCAGGGGATTAAAACTGAAGTTATTGTGCCTGAGTCTTCGAGTGTTCGGCTTAATAATTCTGGTTTGTACCCTTTTTTTGCGAATGAATCTTTAAATTCTTCCAGGAACTACGATAGAAATATATTGATCTGAAGCTGTTGTATTAAAGAAAATACAGGAAATAACGGTTGCTTTTACCAGTGAGCCTGTTGTGTTTGCTTTTTCAACAATTGCACGAGTGATCCGTTCCAATAAACCCCCGGCATCAATAACTCCACCAAATATCATCGCAGTTAAAATAAGCCAAACCGTATTTAGCATTCCTTTCATACCCGAAGTGTGGAGTAATTCATTTACGACTATATTGTTGGTATGTAGTGAAATGTCTCCAAACATTGCTTTCATTACGCCAATGTGTGACGATTTAAGATAACTAAAGTCAGCGCCGCCAAATTGTCGGATAATGTCTGGTTGAAAAATAATTGCAAATAGTCCACACAATAATGTTCCTATCATTAGTGCTGGTAATGGTGGTGTCTTGAACATTATTACAGAAAACAAAATAGCTGGTACAAGAAAAAGAAAAGGAGTAGTATTGAATGAACTGGAAATAGCTGTTTGTACTGTTTTGATATCAACTGCTTGTATGTTATAATCGTAAGTGAAACCAATTACAAGAAAGATTAGAAGTGTTAGTATCATTGTGGGTATAGTCGTAATCATCATATATCTTATGTGTGTGAACAGATCGGTACCGGCCATTGCATTGCGGGTGCAAGGTTGGTAGTGTCAGATAATGGTGACATCTTATCACCAAAATAAGCACCCGAAATTATAGCACCAGCAACCAATGCTTCGTTAAATCCTAAAGCTCTTCCTATGCCAAGCAATGCAACTCCAATTGTGGCTATTGTAGACCAAGAACTACCTGTAACCAAAGAAATAATCGAACTAACAATTACAGCCGTAACCAGAAAAATCTTTGGGTTTATAATGTCAAGTCCATAAAAAACCATACAGGGAACAACTCCACTTATTAACCAAGTTCCAGCTAAGGATCCAATTAATAATAAAATAAGCATTGAAGGCATGGCAGAATCTATTGTTTTACTAATTCGGTGGTAAATAGCATCCCAAGTTAAGCCAAGCTTATGAGCTACAATTATACCTGCTGAAGCGGCAAGTAACAAAGAAATTTGGTTTGGACCATTCAATACATCTTCAAATAGTAATACATTTGAACTGAGCAATACAACCAATACAACAATAGGAACTAGTGCGACTAATAAACTTGGTTTTTTTACCATAATATTTTTATAACTGACGGTTTTGTAAAAGTGTTAAATGCTTGTCGGTTATGTAAATAGAAAATGTACGAAATTTAATAATCTTTATATTTTTACGAAAGAGTAAAAAATAAATATAATAATAGAAAAATGAGGTTGACTTTTGCAAAGTATAAGCCTAAATTTAGGTTGGTAAGTGAACTGGTTAAAAGTTTATGTTTCGAATTCTCACAGTTATAATTGTCTGCTTTTTATTTTGCGGTAATATATATGCTCAAGAGACAAAGAGTTATTTTTATATTACTGGCAAAATCAAGGTGGATCAGGGTTTGGTAGATGGTACGAAAATTCAGATTTCTCGTGATGAGGCACTCTTGAATACTATTACTGTTAACAGAACTGGGAATTTTCGTGTCAAAATTGATCTGAATCATATCTATCGGTTTCATTTTAATAATGATGCCTATTATGCAAAAACAGTTGAAGTTGATGCTCATATTCCTCCAAATGTTTGTGATCAAAACTGTGTTTTTCCGCCTTATCAGTTGGCATTGATGCTTTTTAAAAAAGTACCTGGTGTTGTTGAAACAAATGCTGAAATTGGAAGAATATCATACAATCCTAAAGTCGATAATTTTGATGCAGAGATGCTTCGAAATAATTCATTGAAGGAAAATGAAATGAGTTCTGTATTAACTACTGTAAAATCGTCAAGTCAAAAATATGAGGAACAGAAAGTTAAAAAGAAGAAAGAGGAGTATCGAGAAGCCATAACTGCAGCTGATCGCCTATACAAAGCAAAAAATTACGAAATTGCCATGCAACGCTACCGCGATGCTGTGCTTATTTTTCCACATATTGTATATGCAAGGAACAGAGTCAATCAGTTGTATTCTATATTAGTGGCTGAACAAGTACGATCAGTTTTAGGTGATGTTGTTGAAGAAAATTTTCTAAAATATGTGAACTATGGCGATCGTAAATTTAATGAACGGGAATATACCGTAGCAAAAGTTAGCTATCAAATGGCACTTCAAATTAAGCCCGATGAAACTTCGCTAAAAAATAAATTATACAACTGTAATCATGAATATAAAAAACTTCAAGAATTAGCGCTGGAGGAAGTAAATCATAACCAATCAGTTTATGAAGCTCGAAAGCAAAAGTATGATGAGTTAATTCAGAATGGCAATATTTCTTTCCAAGAGGAAGATTTAGCGAAAGCCAAAGATTATTTTGCTCAGGCTGCTACTCAAATAAAAGAGAATAGTTATGCCATGCTTATGATTAGTAAGATTGAAGATTTGTATTCCAATGATGATGCTGCGTTAAAATTAGCTCGTGAGCGAGAAGCAGCTGAAAAGGAAAGATTACAAATAGCACGTAATAGAGCCTATAATGATGCTATTTCTGAAGCCGACAGAATGTTTGATCAGCGTCTGTATCGTGATGCAATTGAATATGTTGAGTTGGCTTTAACAATAAAAAGCTTTGAGCCATATCCGCAGAAACAAATTTACCTGATAAAGAAAATTTTAGCAAAACTTCAATTACAAGGTGAAAGTTACAATGATTATATCAGAAAAGCTGATGCGGCATTTTACAATAAAGAATATAAAGCTGCACGAGCAATGTATGTACAGGCACATGAATTGATAAGTGATGAACAATATGCTTTACATAAAATTGAAACAATTGATCGCATTCTTGAAAATTCGAAAAACGAGAATGAGATCGCAGGCAAGTATTCAAATTTTATTAAAACTGCTGACCAATTGTACGGTGATCAATTGTTTGAGAAAGCATTATCGGTTTATCAACAAGCATCAAAATTAAAACCTACCGAAAGTTATCCAAGATCTCAAATAAAGAAAATCAGAGGAATCCTGTCTCAGGAAAACGACGAGCAAAAACGATTATTACAATTACAAAACAATTTTGACGACGTAATTGTAAAGGCCGATAACGCTTTTAACCAGCAATCGTATACTTCGGCACGTTCACTTTACCAAAAAGCCTTGCAAATCCTTCCTGGGCAGGAGTATCCTTTGAGTCAACTCGATAAAATTGATCGTATACTGAAAGAAAAAGAAAGAATAAATGCGAATAAATCGAAATTAGAACAAATTGATTTTTCCAACTTACAAAATGTATCGCAAGAAGACCGTGAAGCAGCTTACAACGAAGCAATGGCTTTAGGCGAATCGTTTATTAAATCGAAAGAGTGGGGAATAGCTCGATTCTATTTTAGACGAGCTTTGGCATTGTATTCACACGATGAGTCTGCGACTAATAAATTAGCTTTTGTTGATCAGAAAATTCGAGGCGATAATGTGAATGAATCAAAATACAATGAAATGATCAAAAAAGCCGATGAAGCATTTAATTCAGGCGATTTTGCTGTTGCTAAATTTTATTATTCCAAAGCAAAAGAAGCTAATCCTAACGATGAATATGTACAAGAACGAATCAGTGTTGTTAATCGATTAGCTGAAACCTCAGCTTCACGTGCCTCAAATCGTGAGTTTGATGCAGCTTTGAAAAGAGCCAACGATGCTTTCATCGCT
>JAQIBQ010000571.1 GCA_027859005.1 Prolixibacteraceae bacterium
TGCTTCTTTTTTGCCATATTATCGTTATTTTATCAACACGTAGCTATGGCTATGTGTCTCAAAAATGCCTCAATCTGACAAAAAATATTTCATAATTAATTCTAAAAACAAAACTTAAATTGATTCTAAGTGTTTCTATTAGTGATTTATATATAGGCTGATACATGATTTATTTGTTGGGCGAATCATTAGGGAAATTAAATGTAGCGTCAATAGATGACTTTTTTCTAATGACAATTGACTCGTCAGCTCTGCCATAACCGAAGAATGATTTTTAAATATCAGAATTTCAATACCATACTATTTCCCCTTATGTCGAGCTGACATAATTTCGTAGCTGAATACCAGCCTTATCGTGTCTATTGCTCTTAGATTGAAGTTAACTAGTTGTTCGCCTAAATTCAGAACAAATAATTGCAGTAGCTACCCCCACATTCAACGATTCAACTTGTAATTGATCCTTTGCAAACGAAGGGATAAGCAATTTTGAATCTACATATTTTGCAATCTCTGGTGAAATGCCATTCCCTTCATTTCCCATTACAATAATACCATTTGCTTCAAGTTTTTTTGAATAAATATTCTCTCCATCCAAAAAAGTTCCAGAAATAGGAATACCATTTGATTGTGCTTCTTTTAAATAGGTTTCAAGCTTGGTATATAAAATGCTAACTGTTGAAATTGCCCCCATTGTTGCTTGTATTACTTTGGAATTGTAACAATCTGCAGTATGCATTGAACAAACAATTTGCTTTATTCCAAACCACGATGCGATTCGAATGATGGTTCCTAAATTACCCGGGTCTTGGATGTCATCGAGAACCAAGGATAATTCATCTTTTGACGCTGTAATTTTAAATTCCTTTTTTGGCTGATAGCAAATTGCAATTATTTCTTGAGGCGTTTTAAGTGAACTTGCTTTTTTTATATCTGAGTATTCTGCAATAATTTTTTCACAGTTTAATTTGGGATAATCTTCTTCGTATTTTTCAGTGTAAATTATCGTCTGAAAATTAAATTTATTATCGATAAGTTGATCAATTAGTTTTTCTCCTTCGGCGATAAATAACCCCTTTTCATCCCTGATTTTTTTTCGAGATAGTGATTGTATAAACTTTATCTTATTTTTACTAAGCATATTTTTAATTTAAACAACTAAATTATTATTGCGTCGTTTCATTTCAAAACAATACGAATGATTATTTTTGCTGCCAGTGCGTTACAATAGAAAATATATTCTTAAACAATTAATTGCAATAGTAATTTTAGTGCAATTAATCTCTGGCTGTAAAACTACACGTTATGTTCCAGAGAACAAGTATCTTTTAAGTGATATTGATATTAAAGTTGATAACGACCAAATTGATAAAGAAGAACTTTCAACCTATATTCGGCAAAAAGATAATCTACGTATCTTAAGAATATTGAAATTTCATCTTTGGTTATACAGTCTTTCAAACAAGAAAAAGCAAAATGGTTTGTTAAAAAGAATTGGCGAACCGCCTGTAATTTACGATTTGGGGTTGAAAGATAAATCGGTCCAACAAATAGAGCAATACCTCTACAACAAAGGCTATTATCAGGCTAATGTTACCGATACTGTTTTTTTCAATAAGAAAAAGGCAAAAGTGGTTTATAAAGTTGAAAGTGGAAATCCTTATTTAGTTCGCAACATTACTTATCAAATCAAAGACGATGGGATATCAGACATTATTCTTGAGAATAAGAATGAATCATTACTAAAAACAGGCGATATTTTTGATGTCGATGTTCTTGAGAAAGAACGATCTAGAATAACCAAAATACTTAAAAATGATGGTTATTTTCTTTTTGCTGATGAGTTCATTCATTATAAAGTTGATACTGCTATTGCGCATAGAAAGGCTAATATTGAAATGATTATTGAAAAGCCAAAATCTTCAACCCTAGAGGGGATTGGAGAACAGAAGCATAAACAATATACAATAGCTGATTATTCAATATTCATTGATAAACAAAAGGTACAAAATGAACTGGGAAGTACCTTAATCTATAGCGACACTACAAAGCGCGACGGTTTTACTTTTTATCACAATGGTAAAATGTCTTTAAACGAAAATCTATTCTACAAATCTGTTGAAATAAAGCCTGGTGAAAAATATACCAAATTGGAAGAAGATAAAACCTACAACAATTTATACGCCTTACGACAATTTAAATTTGTTAATATTCAATACCACGAAGATCCAGAACAAGGCGATAGTTTAAACGGAATTCTTAAAGGAAAAATATTCCTACCAATTCAAACTAAACAGAATTACTCATTTGATGTAGAAGGCACAACATCAGGAAATATAGGTATTGCCGGAAACATAAATTATCAACATCGTAATTTATTTGGAGGTGCAGAAATTTTTAACATTACAATTAAAGTTGCTATTGAGTGGCAAACTTCATTGTTTGAAAATGGATATTCCGATTACAATACACATGAGCTTGGAGGGCAAATAAAGCTTACTGTTCCTGGTTTTTTATTTCCTATTAATGAAGAAAAGTTGAATCTGTTTTCAATGCCATTTACGAGTTTCTCAATTGCCTATAATTATCAGGATAGGCCAAATTATACCCGAACAATTTTAAATGCAACGATTGGCTATAATTGGAAATCGGGTTCAAAATATAGCCATACTTTTAATTTAATTGATTTGAATGGAGTAAAAGTCCCTGTCCTGGATGATAATTTTATAAACGAAATCGAAGACCTTTATATTAAAAGCAGTTACGAAGATCATATTATTTCATCATCTAATTACAGTTTGGTATACAGCAACCAAGGAAAAGTTAAGCGACCAGATTATCACTTTTTCAGATTCAACATAGAAGCCGCAGGCAACATGTTGAATGCTCTTGCTGTATTAGCAGGTAATCAAAAGTCTTATGAGGAAAATTTAATTAATCAAGATCAAATAGTTTATTATAAATTCTTCGATACCCGATTTGCGCAATACCTTAAAAGTGATTTCGATTTTCGATTTGGCTATAAATTCGATAAATACAATTCAATTGCAACTCGTGCATTTTTTGGAGTGGCTTTCCCATATGGGAATTTTAATGTAACTCCTTTTGAAAAAAGATATTTTACAGGAGGCGCAAATGGAATACGGGCTTGGCATGTGCGTTCTCTTGGTCCAGGAACCTATACCCCTGAAGTTAATGAATATCCAAACCAATCAGCCGATATAAAACTTGAAGCAAATGTTGAGTATAGGTTCAAATTATTTTGGATCATGGAAGGAGCTCTTTTTGTAGACGCAGGGAATATTTGGGCAATTAATAAGTACGATAATAGAGAAGGAGCTGTATTTAAATTTCCTAGCTTTTATAAGCAATTTGCAGTGGGTACAGGTTTGGGATTACGTGTGGTTTCACCTTATTTTATTTTGCGAACCGATTTAGGATTAAAACTTCGTGATCCTTCTGTTCCTGTTGGTGAGCGTTGGATACCTCTAAGTCGTTCATTCAATGGGAACGACCTAAATTTCAATATCGCCATTGGTTATCCTTTCTAATTCTTATTCATTTTGATAGAATTGAGACAAAGAAGACTCTAGTCGTGAACTTTATTCTACTGTTAAATCCTTTTTTATTGTTTCAAAAAAACGGGAATATCAACTGAAAAAATATAATTTTGTGCCCAGAAAAACAAAACAGAAACCATAGGCGTTAAGATGGTATTTACTTTACGCAAAAATTTAGAAGATATTAAATTATGAAAAAAATTTCAGAAGTATTAAAACCAGGTGTTATAACTGGCGCCGATTTGAAATATGTTTTCGACTATGCTAAAGCCAATGGCTTTGCTATACCTGCTGTTAATGTTGTAGGTTCAGATTCAATTAATGGAGTTATGGAAGCTGCTAAAGTAGTGAACTCTCCTGTTATTATCCAGCTTTCAAATGGTGGTGCAGCTTTCAATGCTGGTAAAGGTTTGAAAATGGATGGACAGCAAGCTCAAATTTTAGGCGCAATTGCAGCTGCAAAACACATTAATACTTTGGCTGAAGCTTATGGTGTTTATGTTGTTCTACATACCGACCATGCTGCAAAGAAATTATTGCCTTGGATCGATGGATTAATTGAAGCTAGTGAGAAAAACTTTGCCGAAACTGGAAAACCATTATTCAGCTCACACATGTTGGATCTTTCAGAAGAACCTTTAGCTGAAAATATTGAAATCTGTGTTGAGTATTTCAAAAGAATGGCTAAAATTGATCAATTCTTGGAAATTGAATTAGGTATTACTGGTGGTGAAGAAGATGGTGTTGATAATTCAGATGTTGACAATTCTTTACTTTACACACAACCCGAAGAAGTAAATCAGTTTTACGAAGCATTAAGTGCTGTTTCTCCTAACTTTACTATTGCTGCTGCATTTGGTAATGTACATGGTGTTTACAAACCAGGTAATGTGAAATTAGAGCCAAAAATTTTAAAGAATTCTCAAGAGTTCATTAAAGCAAAACATGGCTTAAGCGTTGATCATCCAGTAAGTTTTGTATTCCACGGAGGTAGTGGTTCAAGTCATGAAGAAATTCGTGAAGCTATTGGATATGGTGTTGTGAAAATGAATATCGATACCGATACTCAATGGGCTACTTGGGATGGTGTTCGTGCTTTCGAAGCTAAAAACCACGGCTATCTTCAAGGACAAATTGGTAACCCTGATGGTGCCGATAAGCCAAATAAGAAATTTTATGATCCTCGTGCTTGGTTGCGTGCAGGTCAAGAGACTTTGGTTGCTCGTTTGAAAGTAGCTTTTGATGACTTAAATGCTATTGATCGTAACTAATTTGTTAGTTCAGATAATATATCAAAGCCGAAGTTTTACTTCGGCTTTTTTTATTTTAATAACTCAAGGAGTCTATTCCGTCAATTTCAATAAAACGTTTAGGCTGTAATTTTCAAATTGTTATTTTTAGGCTGTACTATAAAAATTAAGGATGTCACACAAACCGGGGATTAAATTAAGAGATTCATTTGGAAGTAAATTTGGCGTTGTTGCTGCTGCTGCTGGTTCAGCTGTAGGTCTGGGTAATATTTGGAAATTCCCCTACATAACCGGAGTTTATGGTGGAGCTGCATTCTTGTTTGTTTATCTAGGTTTTATACTCGCAATTGGTTTGCCCATTATGCTTTCAGAATTATTAATTGGACGCCGATCGGGTAGAAATGCCTTTGGTGCATTTAAAAAATTGGCTCCTAAATCAGCTTGGAAATACATAGGTCTTTTAGGCATTGCAGCTGCTTTTATGATTCTTTCATTTTATGGCGTTGTTGCCGGTTGGAGCATTCAATACATAATACTTTCTATACAAGATGGATTTGCAACTAAAAGTCCAGAACAACTAAATTCATTATTTACAATGCTAATTGAGTCTCCACAAAAACCAGTCTACTTGCAACTAATCTTTATGGTATTAACTGGAGCAATCGTAATTGTGGGAGTTAAAAAAGGTATTGAAAAATTCACCAAAATATTAATGCCCATTCTTGTATTTATACTATTGGCTCTTTGCGTGAAAGCAATTACACTTCCTGGAGCAGAAAGAGGATTAGAATTTTTATTTAAACCCGATTTTTCAAAGCTTACGAGTGAAGGCATTTTGAGTGCGCTGGGGCATGCTTTCTTCTCATTGAGTTTAGGTATGGGGACTTTGATAACCTATGGGTCTTATATAAATCGAGAAAATAATTTATTAAGAACAGCAGTTCAAGTTACTGCTGCCGATACAATAATTGCGATTCTTTCAGGTATTGCAATTTTCCCCGCAGTCTTTGCATTTGGAATAGAGCCAAGTAGTGGTCCAGGGCTTGTTTTTATCACTTTACCCAATGTATTTCAACAAATGCCTGGAGGCTATATCTTTTCAATCCTATTCTTCCTGCTGTTAACCGTTGCTGCATTAACATCATCAATTTCAATATTGGAAGTAGTTGTAGCTTATTTCAAGGAAGAATTTAGACTTAAGCGTAAACCTGCTACAATAGTTGCAACAATTCTAATCTCTACGCTTGGTATATTTTGTTCATTGTCTATGGGAGTATTAGAACCATATAAGTTGTTTGGATTAAATTTTTTCGATTTAATGGATTGGATATCAGCTAATATGTTACTACCATTAGGTGGCTTGTTTATTGCGCTATTTGTTGGATGGTTTCTTGGTGCTAAAAAAGTATACCACGAAATCCTAAAAGGAGGATCGGTAAAACGTGGATTGCTATATATTTTTATATTCTTACTCCGGTTTATTGCTCCAATTGCTATCGCAATTGTTTTTATGGATGGCATTGGCCTTATTTCACTATAGACCCGCTTCATATGCCCAAAATGGCTCTTTGTTAAAAAAAAACTACTTTTTTGAAGTATTGCTTTACTTTTCATATTTGATTACTGAAAATTAGGCTCCTAATCCTCTACAATGAGTCTAAAAAAATACATCGGTAATTTATTTGTAATGACGCGTGCCGAAAAAAATGGTGCGATGGTTCTTGTTGTAATACTTATTATTGTGATGATAGTAAGGTTCCTAATTCCGTACTTAATCAATGATAATGAAAATTACATTCAGGATATAGAACTAAAAATAGCTTCGCTTGAAGAACAAAAGGATATTCGGCAAAACACATCCCAATCAAATATATCAAAAGTGGAAGCTGGTAAATCAAATCACACTTCTTATAAAGAGGTCGAACATAAAAATCCTGAAATAGAAATAGAATATTTCAAATTTGATCCGAACACAGTAGGTTTGACTGAAATGCAAAAACTTGGTTTTTCAAATAAAGTAGCTAATACTCTTTTGAATTTCCGTCAAAAAGGAGCACGGTTTTATAGTAAAACCGACATTCTCAAAGTGTATGGTTTCGATACTGTTTTTTACAATAAAATTGAACCGTACATTGAAATAAAAAAAATAAAGCAAGTTGAATATCAACACAAAAAAATTACAACAAAGCCAAAAATAAGCATAGAAATAAACACTGCCGATTCTGCTCTCTTGACCAATCTGCCCGGTATCGGCCCCGTATTCGCAAGACGTATTTGTAAATTTAGAGATTATTTGGGTGGTTTTGTTAAAGTTGATCAGTTAAAAGAAGTTTATAATTTAAAAGACGAAACATATCAATCGATTAAGGATTATCTGATAATTGATTCAACTCAGGTTAGAAAAATAAACATTAATTTTGCCGAAATAAATGATCTGAAGAGACATCCTTATTGTAATTATAAAATAGCACGAAAGATTGTAAATTATCGATCTGAAAAAGGTTCTTTTCAAACTATTACTCAATTAAAAGAAGATTCAATTCTTCTCGAAATCGATTACAATAAATTGTCACCATACCTTGCTATTAAGTAATTTTCAATTTGTGTCCTTATTTATTTAAAAAAAAGTGAGAATATATTTGAATATATTTGAATCATTACTAAATTTGCGCTCCGTTTCAAAAAGAAAAGAACAGAATAATATTTTTATACTATGATTATAATTCCTGTAAAAGAAGGTGAGAACGTAGAAAGAGCGTTAAAAAGATTTAAGCGTAAAGTCGAAAAGACAGGTGTCGTTAAAGAGTTGCGTGGACGTCAAGCTTTCATAAAGCCTTCTGTTGTTCGTAGAAAAGAAGTAATGAAGGCAGTCTACATTGAACAACTTCAAAGAGAAGAAGATTGATTAAAGGGTTTTTTCAGAACTATTTTTTATCTGTTCTGTTTAACAGTAAATCCTTTTCTTGATGCTGCTTTCCGAAAACTTTATAAAATACCTACAGTTCGAAAAACGCTATTCCAATCACACATTGGTGGCTTATAAAACTGACCTCGGTCAATTTATTCTTTTTATGAATGAATCGGTCGGGGATTTTGACTTTAGAGAAGTGACTTCAAAACAAATAAGATTATGGGTTGTGTCGCTAATGGACAACAACGTAAGTTCACGTAGTGTTATTCGAAAAATTACCACTTTAAAGTCATTTTATAAGTATTTAATGCGTCAAGGTATCGCAGAAACAAATCCAGCACAATTGGTAACAACGCCAAAGGTTGGTAAGAAACTACCTACATTTGTGCAAGAAGATAATTTGAATCAATTGTTAGATTTCGGTTTTTTTCCTACTGACTTTGAAGGTGTTCGAGATAAATTGATTGTAGCCACATTGTATGGAACTGGAATTCGTTTGGCGGAATTAAAAAATCTGACAATAAGTAACGTTAATACTTCAGAACATACGATAAAAGTCTTGGGGAAGCGTAATAAAGAACGTTTAATCCCTTATCCTGTGGGTATTGACGCTGTTCTGGAAGAATATTTAAAATTTCGTTCCGAATTTAGTGGAAATAATAGATTTCTTTTTCTAACTTCTAAAGGCAAACAAGTCTACGATAAATTGATTTATAGAGTGGTTAAAAAATACCTAACAATAGTTACAACAGTCAGTAAAAAAAGTCCACATGTCTTGCGTCATAGTTACGCAACACATCTATTGAATAATGGAGCCGACTTAAATGCAGTTAAAGAACTTCTTGGGCATTCAAATTTGTCCGCTACTCAAGTATATACACATACTACTTTTGAAAAATTAAAAGAGATTTACAAACAAGCTCATCCAAGGAGCTAAAAAAGAGGGAGAAAAACTATGAATATCAAAATTAATGACGTTCATTTTACTGCCGACCAAAGGTTGGTTGAATTTGTGAATAAGAAAGTAAGTAAACTCGACACTTATTTCGATGGAATAATTAGTGCCGAAGTAATACTAAAAGTGATTAAACCCGAAAGCACAAATAATAAAGAAGTTGAATTGAAGCTTTCTATACCAGCAGCGGACTACCTATTTGCAAAAAAGCAGGCAGATACGTTCGAAGAAGCTACTAATTTATCGATTGAAGCAGTTAGGCGTCAGCTTCAGAAATACAAGGAAAAACTTAAGTAGAAATAAATCCAAAAAAATAGTTTCATTTTTGCGGATTAATTAAAAATATTTATACATTTGCAAACCCTTTTCAGGCCTTTTTTCACTGTCAAGGGTTTGTGTATTAAGATAAAATGCACAGCAACTTTTTGCAGGGCGATTTTGTGGTTCAAAATCGTCCAATTAATGTAAAAGGTACGTTCAAAGAAATCATTTTTAGATAACAATATATAATTCATTTCATTGTTGTATTATTTGTTGTGTGTTTGAATAAGTAAAATAGGAAGATGCCGAAGCGGTCAAGCGGGGCGGACTGTAAATTTGTTGACTCAGACTTCGTAGGTTTCACCGAGTTATCGGGGCTGCTTTTTCTG
>JAQIBQ010000613.1 GCA_027859005.1 Prolixibacteraceae bacterium
TTTAAAAGGAGTTGATGCTAACTAAATCGCTTTTCTCGGAATCTCCAAAATCTCCAAATCCCTAATATTATTACCATCAATAATAAAACGCAACAATGTTTTTACTTTATGTTCTCCGTAATTGCCCGATGCTCCCGGATTCATATGTAATGCACCATTTTTTTTATCGTAAATCACTTTGAGGATATGCGAATGACCACTAATGAAAAGAGTAGGCGGATCGCTATAAATGCCAGGTTTCACACTCTTGTCGTAATGACCTGGATAACCACCAATGTGTGTGATCCAAACCTTTACTTCTTCAATTTTAAATTTCAAATGTTTTTTAAAAACCTTTCTGATTTTCTGATCGTCGATGTTTCCATAAACACCTCTTAAGGGTTTGAATGCAGACAATGTATCTAAGGTTTCGATGTTGCCAAAATCACCTGCATGCCATATTTCATCACAGTCTTTAAAGAACTCATAGAGTTTAGGATCTATGAAACTGTGCGTATCCGAAAGTAGTCCAATTTGCTTCACTTGTAAAGAATTTGGTGTAAATGTAGAAAATTCACGACCTTTATAAACGCAAACGATCTTTCAATTTATAATTAAATCAAGAAATAGCATGAAACGATTAGTCATTATTCGACACGCAAAAACAGAGCATTCTGGATATGATAACGATTTCCAAAGAGAATTAACTGAACGAGGTATTGGCGATGCTGAAAGTATTACTAAAGATTTAAATGAATGGAAGGTATTCCCCGATAAAATTATATCAAGCCCGGCCACTCGAGCAATAACAACGGCTAAATTATTTGCAACTAGTTTGGGCTACAATACCAGTGAAATTGAGGAAATTAAAGGATTATATTTCGATTATAGCACACAAGATTTTCTCGATCTTATTCAAAATACAAATGACGAAATCGATACTTTATTCATTGTTGGGCACAATCCTTTTATGCATTTTTTATCTCAAAACATGAGTAAATTGTACGACGGACATACGCCAACATGCTCAACAGTAGTGCTCGATTTTGAGGTTAATAACTGGAATAATGTTGAACCTCGCCAAGGTTTGTTATTTTTGCACTTGTATCCAAAGTTGTACAAATAAATGAATATATTTTTTACACCCGATATACAAGGAAATCAGTATATACTGTCTGAAACCGAATCGAAACATTGCATTCGTGTTCTAAGAAAAACAAAGGGCGAATTACTCACATTAGTTGATGGTAAAGGAGGTTGGTACGAAGCTGTTATTAGCGATCCAAATCCTAAACGTTGTACGGTTGATGTTCAAAAAAAACTTGCTGATTTTGAAAAGCGCGACTACTATTTACACATTGCAATTGCACCTACAAAAAACAACGACCGCTTAGAGTGGTTTCTTGAAAAGGCAACAGAAATTGGAGTTGATGAAATTACACCGCTACTTTGTGAGCACTCAGAGCGGAAGCAAGTTAAAGTTGAACGTTTAGAAAAAGTGATTGTTTCGGCCATGAAACAATCGCTAAAAGCCTATCTGCCAAAATTGAATAATTTAGTTACATTTGATTCTTTTTTGTGCAATGTTAATGTTTCGAGAAAATTCATTGCACATTGCGAAGAGAGCGAAAAAATTCATCTTTTCAATACGGTAAAAGCGAAAGAATCGGTACTTATTTTAATAGGTCCCGAAGGTGATTTTTCTCCTGCCGAAATTCAAAAAGCTGCAGAGAAGGGATATACGCAAATAAGTTTGGGCGAAAGCAGGTTGAGAACAGAAACAGCAGGTGTAGTGGCAACACAAATAATTAATTTGATTAATGAAGTTTAAATTGAAAATAGTACTTTTTATCGCATTTGCATTCCTCTGTAATTTGGGGATTTCGCAAAGCGAAACTACCGTTAAAATTGCCTTGTTGAAATACAAAGGTGGTGGCGATTGGTACAGTAATCCTACATCACTACCTAACCTAATTGAATTTGCGAATGCAAATTTGGGCTCAAATATAAACCCTGTACCAGCAACTGTTGAAGTGGGAAGTTTCGACTTGTTCAATTATCCTTTGATTCACATGACAGGGCATGGGAATGTGGTTTTCTCCGATAATGAGGTAGAAATGTTGCAAACCTACTTAATGAGTGGTGGGTTTTTGCACATCGACGATAACTATGGAATGGATCAGTACATTCGACGCGAATTGAAGAAAGTATTTCCAGGGCAGGAACTAGTTGAAATACCTTTTAATAATCCTATTTATCATCAGAAATACGATTTTGAAAAAGGACTGCCCAAAATTCATGAACACGATGGCAAAGCACCGCAAGGTTATGGCCTTTTTTACGACGAACGTTTAGTCGTTTTTTATACCTATGAATGCGACTTGGGCGACGGTTGGGAATCGTATGCCGTGCATAAAGATCCAGAACAAATTCGTCAAAAGGCACTTCAAATGGGCGCTAACATTATTTCTTTTGTTTTTAATCGAGAGCAAAAAGAAGAAATTTAATAATTTAAAGACAGAAAATACTGAATTAACCGAAACTATTGAATAATAAGAATTGGAGCGTAGCGTAAACCTGCTTAGAAAAAGAAAGATGCAATTGATTGAATTATATTTTTAAGTGATTTTTTATTTCAATTTTTCAGTTCACTCAGCCCTTCAGTCTTTCAGTTCACTCAGTCTTTCAGTTCATTCATTTTTTTCAATAACAAACCAATAACATGACCAAAGTAATTGCTTTTAACGGAAGTCCTCGAGCGAAAGGAAACACATCAATTTTAATAAAAACCGTTTTCGACGTACTTAATGAAAATGGGATTGATACCGAAATCATTCAAGTCGGAAATAAAAAGGTACACGGATGTACTGCATGTGGTAAATGCCGTGAGTTTCAAGACAAAAAATGTCACATAAAGAACGACCTTCTTAACACATGTATCGAAAAGATGATTGAAGCCGATGGGATTCTGTTGGGCTCACCTGTTTACTTTGCCGATATAACTTCCGAAATGAAAGCTCTAATTGATGTGGCAGGCTATGTTACACGCGGAAATGGACATTTGTTGGCTCGTAAAGTTGGCGCAGGATTAGTTGCTGTCCGCAGGGCTGGTGAATTGCATGCTTTAAATAGCATGAATAATTTCTTCTTAATTAATCAAATGATAATTCCAGGATCTTCGTATTGGAATTTAGCTGTGGGAGGTGCTCCTGGCGATGTGTTAAACGATACAGAGGGAATAAATACTATGAAAAAGTTGGGAGAGAATATGGCTTGGTTGCTTTCCAAAATAAAGCAATAAGCTATTTTAATTCAATCCTTTTTTCTCTATTTATTGTCTTCTGATTAAACAAATTCAT
>JAQIBQ010000011.1 GCA_027859005.1 Prolixibacteraceae bacterium
CCCGAAATTCGAATGTTTTATAACGAAGAAGCTCAAAGTGTATTCATGTTTGTTCCAGGACTTATGGCACTTATTATGATGTTGATATCAGCAATTATGTCTTCCATTTCAATTACAAAAGAAAAAGAATTGGGAACAATGGAAGTATTATTAGTTTCTCCCCTTAAGCCCATTCAAATTATACTAGGGAAGGTATTTCCTTATTTATTAATTGCTTTTATCGATGCAATTGTAATTATAATTATGGGAAATTTAGTTTTCAAAATGCCTATTAATGGTAGCCTTACCTTGTTGTTAGCCGAATGCTTTCTGTTCATCTTTTTAGCATTGAGTTTGGGAATATTAATTTCAACCATTGCACCCAATCAACTCATAGCCATGTTTATTTCAATGATTGGTTTAATGTTGCCAACAATGTTGCTTTCAGGTTTTATTTTTCCCATTGAAAACATGCCTAAAGTATTGCAATGGGTGAGTGCTATTATGCCCGCTCGTTGGTTTAACGACATTGTGAAAGACATTATGTTGAAAGGGGTAGGATTTAAATATATCATAAAAGAAACGCTAATACTTGTAGGCATGACAGCAATAATTATTGTGGCCAGTGTACGTAAATTTAAAATAAGGTTAGAATAGATTGAAGACTGGAGAAAGTAAAAACGGTCAACCTTATTTAGGCATTGATATCTCATTACTCATTACTCAATTCTTAAAAGAAATGAAAACTTTAATCTATATACTACAAAAGGAATTCACACAAATATTTCGAGATAAGCGCATGCTTGTAATCATTTTAATGGTTCCGGTTTTGCAAATGCTGATTCTGGTTTACGCAGCGAATTTCGATGTTAAAAATGCCGATTTGTTGGTGATTGATAACGACATGAGTCAAACTTCTAGAGGATTGATCAATAAATTTTCAGGTTCCCCATTTTTTAGGATGATGGGTTCAACTTTTAGTGAGAAAGAAGCCGATGATTTAATGAAAAGTAATGAAGCCGATATTATACTGAAAATTCCAGCAGGTTTTGAAAAGTCCTTGTTAAGAGACGATAAGGCAAGCCTACAATTAATAGTAAACGCAATAAACGGCTCTGCTGCCGAAATATCCACTGGCTATGCTCGCAATGTAATTATGAGTCACAACAAGAACATCATTGCAGAAACGTACGGTTTGGCAAAAATTGAAAATAGAGGTGTTATCAATCCTGTTGTTCGGTTTTGGTACAACGATTTATTGGACTATAAACATTACATGGCCCCTGGAATTTTAGTAATTCTTGTCACCATTATTGGAATGTTTTTGTCGGGAATGAATTTGGTGAAAGAGAAGGAGATAGGAACAACGGAGCAATTGAATGTAACTCCTATAAAAAAATACCAACTTATAGCAGGTAAGCTAATTCCGTTTTGGTTTATTGCACTATTCGATTTAGCGCTTGGTTTGCTTTTTGCAAAAGTTGCATTCAATTTACCCATTGAAGGGAATCTATTCGTCCTTTTTGCTTTTGCATCGATTTACCTGATTGGTATATTAGCAGCTGGTCTTTTGATTTCAACATTTGCAGAAACGCAACAACAAGTATTGTTTATTGCATTCTTTTTTATGATGATTTTTGTATTGATGGGCGGTGTATTCACTTCAGTTGAAAGCATGCCACGTTGGGCGCAAATTATCGATATATTCAATCCTGTATGTTACTTTATGGACGTAATTCGAATGGTATTGTTAAAGGGATCTGGATTTAAAGATATAATTCCACATCTAAAGTTTACACTAGTGTTTGGGGCAACAATGCTTACGTTTGCCATTTTAAAATACCAAAAACGTGCCTAGTATTGTTGAAACTAAGTATAAATTTGTAAGCAGTACCGGAGTTACCCTTGTTGCCGCCAGATTGTATTTTGTGGTTTAGCCACAGGCTAATTGTTTTTATATGTGGTTCTTAGTTTAAAATTATTGGAGCAATAACTCCAAATCATGCGAAGGATTCGCGCGGCAGGGAAGTATAGAACTGACAATTTGGAAGATCTGCAGAAAGATTTGGAAAAATATTTTTAGAAAACCGTTTATTATAACTTAATGCCTGAAGTGTATGTTTTAATACC
>JAQIBQ010000026.1 GCA_027859005.1 Prolixibacteraceae bacterium
CATTTTGGCTCCGCCGATTTACGTTTCACTCCAATTCAATTACTTAATTTGCACTAATTCAAAATCAACCAAAATTAATCGAAACAGTCTTTCGTGCAAATTAGTGTAATCCGTGGAGAAAATATTTTATTTCATAGGCGAAAGTTTTAAATATGTTTGCCCTGTCGCATAACAGCGACATTAAATGCTATTCGATACTTAGATGTAGGAAGAATAATTTATATGTATTCATTCTTTCGCTAATTCGTAGTGGTGGTTTTTTGTTGGAATGATGAAAAGAGGGATCTGCGAATGATGTAAAACTTTTTCGGTTACGCTTCCCATTATAATACTTTCTAACCACCTTCGGCTATGTGTGCCTGTTACAATTATGTCGGCATTAAAGTCTTTGGCAGTTATTAATATTGATTCTGCAATATCACCCTCCTTAATAACTGATTGAATGGTTGTATCGCCAAGGTGGAGTTTTGTATTATTCAAAAAATAATGCGCAGCTTTTTTAAGTCCATCTAAACTATCCAACTGCAACTGGCCAGTTTTCATGTAGCCTGAAAGTCCCATTATTGGAGAATATTCGGTTGAGGTATAGAAAACCGGATCGGTGATAATATGCACGAGGAGGACTTCTGCGCCCATCGATTTTGCTAATAAAAATCCGACCTCTGCTACTTTTTGTGCTGTTGGATCGTAATCCAATGCGATCAATACTTTTTTCATCCGTATATATTTAATAATAAGGAGATTATTCCCAAAACTTTTCGGTTGTCAATACCATTTTTCCAATCGGACTCGAAATATTTGTATCCTCTTCGGCAGTTATCACTATCTGAACGGGTTTAAACGATGTTACAGTATTAAAAACTGCATTAAGCTTTTTCGAAGTAATCAAACCTCCAATATTTATTGTACTATCTTGTTCTGTTACAATCCAAACCACATAGACATGGTCTAAAGGCATCAGATTCTCGACCTCCGCTAAATTTGAAACGCTGATTTTGATTTCATAATTCAGGTTATTATCCGTCTTTACTGTAACATATCCTTCAGCAGCCGGAACAACAGTTGATGTATTAAATGGTATTTTAGGAGTACATGACGTGAGAAAAAAGATCAGTATAAATGTTGATGCGCCTACAAAAACACTTTTCATGTTAGTTACTAACATGTCTGTTTTCATCTTGTTACCTATTAATTATGAATGAGTTTTCATAATACAAAGTAGGGGCTTTCTTATTCAAAAACGTTACATTCTTTTTGGGAAGAATTACATTATTCACATAAAATGATCATGGGAAAGAAGTTCCTCAACAGTTTTTGTTGGTTGATCATCAGAACAATCATCGTTTTTTATCGATACAGAAAACGAAAATGTGTCCGATCAATTAAAGTCTGGCAATAAGAGTAACCAATTCCAGCTTCGATATTCCAAGCTTGTATTCCAGTTTTTCAATCATTTCCTTCTCCTTACCTTCATAAAGGATTACATCTTCATCGGTTATAAATGGATATTTCTGTTTGAGTTTCTCTTTTTTCTCGCTCCAGTATTCACTGACCATTATCTCCATAATATTTTTTGTCTGGTATTATTCGTGGCTCAAAATTATTCTTCCAACCCAAAAAAATTTGTCATCGGCGTTGCAACAATTATTGCAACAGTTTTTTTATCATCGATTTTAAAATTGACCCAATCATGCTTGATTAGTATGAATTGAAACATTGAAATTAAAAATAATCTAAAGTAGAGTGTTTTTCAATAGATAATGGTTACATGTTTTTTAGAAAGAGTTACATAATTCACGCGTTTCCTTTTTCAAGAAATATCCCTATTTCCCGATTGAAACAGTATTGTATGGAATGGTGAAAAAAAACGTAGAACCACCAGCTTTTTTGGTGGACAAGTTCTCCTCCTCACTTTCAACCCAAATTTTACCGCCAAGCATTTCGACATATGCTTTTGAAATTGATAGTCCCAAACCTGCACCATTAAAAAGCTTCGAATCAGAAATATCAGCTTGAACAAATCGTTTAAATATAAGTTACTGTTTGTCTTTTTGAATTCCAATGCCAATGTCTTTCATATAGAATTGAGGTTCGACTTGCGCCGTGCAAAGTCCATGAGATCGGGACTTAACGAGGTGCTTAAACATATATAAACCAAAATTAATGAAAGATCTCTCAGTAAACCCTCGGGTGAAAATCCCGAACAGAAAGGTTTTGTCAACCACTGGAAGCGAGTTTTGCATAGTCAGTAGAAATGCTGGCATGAAGCGTAAACAGCGACTGTTGAAGGTGTACATTGAATTTCGTAATACAATTTATTGTTGGGGCATTAACATTGTCGATTGTTGGTGCAACATTAGAAATCCGTCAATGACAAGGATTTTCTAACCTGACCGGAATCCTAGACGACATCTAAGGCAGAAGGTTTGCATGGGAACACGGGAGAGCCTCCCGTCTCCACACGAACGAAGGATAATATGGATATCCTTACCCGAAAATCCAAGTGTTTACAGGATAACGCATCCTCCTGTAAACACATAAAGAAAAGGATGTGTCGCAGGTGGTATCTGAATCGAGGGAAACCGAAGAAACAGAGAAGGACGAAGGCAGTCTTATCATCTCCATAGTACCAATTGAACGCTGGGAAATCAGTCCCATGAAAGCCAGCAAGTAGGGAAGGGAAAACATTGGTTCAGTCC
>JAQIBQ010000073.1 GCA_027859005.1 Prolixibacteraceae bacterium
TGTTCCATTATTTGAGCCGCCTGAGGACTTTGCATCATAATACTTTGACTCTGATTTTGTGCCATTTGTTCAACGTACTCATCGGTCATAAACATTGATTTTGCACCAAAGAAAATAGCCCCCATTAATATAATCCAAAGCAAAACCTGAGTTAATCCTACAGCTGCCAAACCAATAATTTTTCCCATCATAAGTTGAATTGGTTTTACCGATGAAATAATCACCTCAACAATACGATTTTGTTTTTCTTCTAATACACCTTGCATTACCATGCTTCCGTATATAAATACAAACATGTAAATAAGGAATCCAGCTCCGTAACCAACTCCCATAGCAATTTCGGTAGACCCTTTTTTGCTTTCACCATCGTCACCCATTTTTATGGTTTCAACAGAAATACGAGTTTCGGTATTTTTCATTTGTTGTTCCAAATCAGAGATACCAATGCGTTCAACCAGTTGTGCCCGTTTTTGATCTTCGAGCTTATTGCTTAACTGCCATTTTATATGGTTTTTAACATCCATATTTATCTGTTTATGGGAAAAAACCAAAACTTTATTAGATGTAAGAATATTAGATGGAATATCGAGTAAAGCATAATACTCGTTGTTCTTCATATCCTTTTTAATTCCTTCGTATTCATCCTCTGGAATAAAATGGAACTTTGCTGCATTAGAATCATCCAATTGTCCTAAGAAAATTGATGAACGGTCAAGTACCGCCACCTTTTGTTCGTCACTATTTTCACGTGATGCTAAATAACCTGGTAAAAACATAATACCGGCAAAGAGCAATGGCATTAATAAAGTTAAAAGCAAAAAAGACTTCTTCTTTACCCTGGTTAAATATTCTCTTTTAAATACGAGTATAATTTTATTCATAACATTCGGGGTTTATTTGTTGCTTTCTTCTACAACACGGATAAATACTTCGTTCATACTAGGAATTCTTTCGCTAAAAGAAACAATTTGAGCATTCTTAGCAATGTTCATCAGCAAATCATTATTGCTGGTACCGTTTTTATGCTTAATGGTCATTTCATTCATTCTGAAACCCTCTTTATGAGTAAGGATATTAAAATCGGTACCTAAAGATGACTGGATTGTATTAAAATCTCCATTGTAGGCAACATCAAAAGTATTGGTTTTGAATTGTGCTTTTACATCGTGAATATTGCCATCTAAAATTTTCTTCGATTTGTTGATTAAGGCAATACTATCGCAAACTTCCTCAACAGAACTCATGTTATGCGTTGAAAAAATAATAGTTGCTCCTTTTTCACGTAAACTTAAAATTTCATCCTTCAACATGTTTGCATTGATAGGATCGAAACCACTAAATGGCTCATCAAAAATCAACAATTTCGGTTCATGTATTATGGTACAAACAAACTGTACTTTTTGCTGCATACCTTTTGATAATTCCATTAATTTTTTGTCCCACCAAGCTTGCATTTCATATTTCTCAAACCAATATTTCAATCGTTTCAATGCATCTCTGCGCGATAAACCTTTTAACTGTGCCAGATAAAGTGCTTGTTCTCCAACTTTCATTTTCTTATACAAGCCACGTTCCTCTGGCAAATAGCCAATATTATAAATATCGTCGGCTTTTAACGGACGACCTTCAAAAAGAACTTGTCCACTATCGGGAGCTGTTATTTGATTGATAATTCGAATTAAAGTTGTTTTACCTGCTCCGTTTGGGCCAAGTAAACCAAAAACCTGTCCTTCATCAATACTGATGCTAACATCGGTAAGTGCTTGGTGACCGGAATAATTTTTATTGACATTTTCAGTTTTAAAAAACTCCATAATGTTTTTCTACTTTTTGATTTGGATAATATGTAAGTTAATGGTTGAATTAATTACAGTTTAATTCTATATTTATCAGTATTAATTCAAAATACCATTTACGAAATCGCTTTTATATTTTTGATAGTACAATAATAGAACGCATGCACAAGATAATTATAACTATTCTTATTTTTCTCATTCCTTTTTTGACCAATGCCCAAAACAGATCGAGTAGCGACTGGATTAACTTTGGAAGTTCCCATGCATCGAAATGGTTACAAATTGCTCCTGGGAAACTTGGTCCAAATGCCCTTATTGTACCTCGCATGGATTATGCTAAAATTGGAAACGAATCGAAGCTTGAAATTGGTAGCCACTACCATCAAATGAGAGGCGACACAGCTATTAATACTTTTATAAGTTACTATTGGAACATTGCACCCGGAAGGGCAGCTGTTGAAATTTATGGATACCCTACCGAGACTTTTCGCACATCTAATGATGTTCGAGACGAACGCCAGATTTACTTGGATGACAACGGGTGGGTTACACATGGTGGCGATCTCTTAATAAGCACCTATATTCAAATACTAAAGGGGCAAAAATTTCTGCCCGATGTAACCATTAATTATTCGCTGAAAACGACAACCGGCAGTAACCGCCATGGACGCTATACCGATGCATCAATGAATTATTTCTATTTCGCAATGGGTAAAAGCTTCTTTTTCGAAAATTTATTTCTCGATGAAGTTCGATTGGCAACGTTATGCGGATTTTACGTATGGCAAACCAATAAAGTTGAAATGGCACAAGACGAAGGTCCTGTTTTTGAATTTGGACTTCAATTAAAAAAAGATTGGTTTAATTTTTACACTGAATTGGGAGGTTACAAAGGATACAATGCTTACAATTTCTTAAACAGACTATATGATGAGAAAATAATTTTTGGCAACAACGATCCATTAATAGTAAGAACAAGAATTGAAAAAACTGGAAATCGGTTCAACTTTACGGCTGAATACCAACATGGATTCCGCGATTATCATTACCAAACTTTCAGATTAGGAGTTATTTATCATTTCGATGCCAACTAAAAAATATAATCCTAGGGATGTCATCTCTTTTTGAAAGGTGACATCCCTAAGTTTTTTATTCGACCATGGCTTTCAGCAAACGTCTCACAGCAGTTACCGATTCAACTTTATAGCTGGCAGCTGTATTCACCAAACCAACTTTTACAGTTATTGCAGTATCGGGTAATTCTTTAAACATAAATTCATCGGTCCAGTCGTCGCCAATAGCAAGAATAAAGTCGAATTGCTTTTCGCCAATAAAACGAAGTGCTGCTGAACCTTTATTAATGCCTCCACTTTTCACTTCAATTACTTTATTCCCTTCCATAATTTCGAGGTTATGGTTGGCAATTAAATTGGTCAATTCATCCTTAAGCTCGTTAGCACGTAAGGTTCCCAGTTCTGGTTCAGATTTGCGATAATGCCAAACCAAGGAATAATTCTTTTCTTCAATAAATGAACCCGGTGTTCGATCCACAAAGCTTTCTAAAGTTGGCCTGATGTTCTCTTTCCAATCAGCATTAATTTGATACAACATGCGCCATTCGTCGCCTTTCACTTTTGTCCAAACTCCGTGTTCAACAATAAAATTAATGTCGTGCCCTACAAACCATTTCTCAAGCGTGTCTCTATCTCTTCCACTGATAATGGTTACTTCGTTTAACGGATCAGAGCTTAGCTTACGAATAATGTTATGCACTTCTTCGTCGGGGCTTGCAGCTTGAGGGTTGGCATGAAATCCGGTAAGGGTTCCATCGTAATCCAGAAATATGGCCCTTTTTTTAGCCTCGGAATACTTCTGTACAATTGTATTTTGAATAGGAATTGAGACTTTTTTCGCGTTGAAATTTTGTTGAATGTTTTTAACTTTGTCGAGTGCTTTCATAAATTCCGAAGCCCATTTGAATACATCGTAACGCCTCAAACGTTTCTGCATTACATCCATGCGCTCACGTTGTTCACTAAGCGGCATCGAAATGGCTTCATAAATACTTTCAGCTATTTCGTTAAAATTGTTTGGGTTTATAATAAGAGCCTCACCCATCTCCTTGCTAACTCCAGCCATCTCACTAATAATTATCACGCCACTTTTATTAACACGGGAAGCCACATATTCTTTTGCGACCAAGTTCATTCCATCCCGAACCGGTGTAATCAAAGCCACTTCACTGGCATTGTACAATTCAATGAGATTTTCGAACGGAAGTGAACGGTAGAAATACCAAATTGGTGAGTAATTCACCATCCCAAATTTGCCGTTAATTTCACCCACCAGTTCATCCACCGTCTTTTTCAATTTCATGTACTGATCCACATTCCCTCGGGAAGGTACAGCCAACATAACTAAGGTTACTTTGCCTTGATACTCCGGATATTTGTCGAGGAATTTAGAAAAAGCATGCAAACGGTTGGCGATCCCTTTGGTATAATCCATCCTGTCGATGGATAGTATTAATTTACGATCGGGCGAAATCAGAAAATATTTTTCCAATTCGATTTGCAACTCCGATTTTTCTTGATCCAACTTCTGACTTGCGGCAATCGATGCTTTTTCAAATTTGTCGTAATCGATTCCCATTGGAAAAGCATCGGCCAAAATAATTCGATCTTCGGTATGAATTTGATTGAAATTTATTTCCAATCCAAATAATCGGCGAACACAACTAAAAAAGTGACGTTCATAATCGTAGGTATGAAATCCCAACAAATCAGCTCCAAGCATACCTTCTAATAATTCTTTACGCCAAGGCAGTATTCTAAAAACTTCGTACGATGGAAAAGGAATGTGCAAGAAAAAACCAATGATAACATCGGGCCGTTCAGCCTTTATCATTCCTGGAACCAAGAGCAATTGGTAATCGTGCACCCAAATTGTATCTCCGGCTTCTAAAACCTTTAGTGCAGCATCGGCGAATTTCTGATTAACAGCAACATAGGCCTTCCATGTCTCATATTCGTATTCTATAAATTCATTAAAGTAATGAAACAAGGGCCATATGGTTTTGTTACTAAATCCTTCATAATAATCATTAATTTCTTTTTCACTTAAATGCACCGATACGCAACCTTCTTTACCCAATGCTTTATCAATTTTTTCTTGATCGCCTTCTTCAAGTTGCTCCGTTGACAAACCTGGCCAGCCAATCCACGAACCATTGTATTCTTTATAAATTGACTTCATTCCTGTTGCTAATCCACCAACACTTGGAGTCAACTTAAATTCATCATCAATTTTTTCGGTATTGTAGGGTAATCTGTTTGATAAAATATGGATCTTATTCATAATTTTTATTCTTTTATTGGAGCAATGTTATTTAAGCTTAACCTTTTGCTTGAAAATATGTTTAATTTTCAAGATCTCCTAAAAGAATAGGGTTTAAAATTTGGGCTGCAATAATAAAATAGCATTGATATAACAAACTACTAAGAACAAAGCATGGAAAATTTAAATTACGGAATAATAGGGAATTGCAGGAGTGGAGCTTTGGTTTCGGAAACAGGATCAATTGATTGGCTGTGTTTACCACAGTTTGACTCTCCTTCTGTATTTGCAAAAATTCTAGATGAAAATACAGGAGGCCATTTTGAAATTCTACCAACAAAAGCATATAAAACCACGCAAAAATATATTAAGAACACTAATATTCTATGTACACGCTTTGTTTGTTCCGATGGTATTTTTGAAGTACATGATTTTATGCCCCGTTATAGAATGGAAAAAGACAAGGAACGCTATTCTCCTGCCGATTTGATTCGTTATTTTAAACATGTTGATGGAAAGCCCTCGTTTAAAATAACATATCATCCAAAACTTGAATATGCAAAATATTCAACACAAAATATTGTTGAAGAAGAATATATAAAATCGACTACTACTGAAGGAGGATACGATTCGTTGTATTTGTACTCCGATTTTGATAAAGAAACATTGCTTTCGGGACAAACCTTAACACTTAAAGAAGATAACTTTTGCTTAATTAGTTACAATCAAAAACTACTTAGACAAACTACCGAACATGCCAACCTAAAATTACAACGCACAAAAGTATATTGGTTAAACTGGGTGCAACGTACAACATCTTACACTAATTATTCAAAAGAAATTAACCGAAGTGCGCTTGCATTAAAATTGTTAAGCTATCAAAAAAGTGGAGCTGTTTTGGCTGCCTTAACTACATCGTTGCCCGAATCGATAGGTGAAGTTCGAAATTGGGACTACCGTTTCTGCTGGATAAGGGATGCATCAATGGTCGTGAAAGTAATGAAACACCTAGGGCACAGCAGCATATCACGAAACTATTTGAATTTCATCATCAACATAATGCCAGATAAAGACGAGAAAATTCAAATAATGTATGGCATAAATGGTGAAAAACAGCTAACTGAATATGAATTAGAACACCTAGCGGGATACGAAAATTCTGCTCCTGTTCGTATAGGAAATGCTGCCTACCAACAAAAACAAAACGACATATATGGAATTTTACTTGATGTAATCTATCAAAATTTTAAGATACACGATACCTCATTAATCAATAGCGAAGAACTTTGGACCATTGTGCGTAATGTGGTTAAAAGTGTTGAACGAAATTGGCAATCACCAGATAAAGGTATTTGGGAAATCAGAAACGAAGAAAAACATTTCACATTCAGTAAAGTACTTTGTTGGACTGCCGTTGATCGTGCTCTTCGGATTGCAGCCTTACTTAACCAAAAGAAATACTTGAAAGATTGGTTGGAATTGCGAAAGAATATTCGTTTAGACATTGAAGAAAAAGCCTGGTCGGAAAAGAAACAAGCCTACACCCAAGCCTACGGATCGGAAGATTTAGATTCATCAGTTTTATTGATGGAAAGCTATGGTTTTATTGAGGGCATGTCGCCAAAATACATTAGTACCGTTGAAGCAATTCAAAATGAATTAGAGTACAAAGGCTTACTTTTCCGCTACAAAAATGCCGACGACTTTGGTACTCCAAGCTCGGCCTTTACAATTTGTACTTTTTGGTTGGTAAATGCGCTAATTAAAATTGGCCGTAAAGCTGAAGCCAAAAAGAAATTTGAAGAATTACTTAGCTATTCCAATCACTTGGGTTTATTTAGCGAAGACATAGATTTTGACACCAAACGTCTGTTAGGAAATTTCCCTCAGGCTTATTCGCATTTGGCTTTAATTGAAACCGCCATTAATCTCTCTGAAGGAGAAAAAACCGACGAAGAAATGTTGCTGGAGTTTATTCATTAAAAACAACAGGGATTTCATCTTTTGAAAAGATGAAATCCCTTAAGTGATCAAAACTAGCGCCAAGGCTCCATAACCCGCTCAAGAGCTTTCCCCCCCTGCATCCACGAAAGAAATATGCCATAATTAGTTATGGGAACATCAACACTACGAAGGTCGCGCAGGCGTGATTGCATTTTCTGATTGCTTATCATACAACCGCCACAATGAATAATGAGTTTATATTTCGAGAGTTCTTTATTCTCTTGAAATTCACGTCCAAAATTTAGCTCTACTCCCACTCCCGGATAGCTTTCTTTAATTTTATTTGGAATTTGTACTGTACCAATGTCTTCTTTTATTCGGGAATGATTACAGGCTTCAGCAATTAAAACTTTATCGCCCTTCTTAAGAGTATCCATTGCCTTTATGCCTTCATAAAATTCAATTATCCGCCCCTTGCTCACATAATTAATCATCATTATTGAAAAGGTAGTGAGCATAATATCGTCGGGCGTCCATTTTGCCATTATATCCATAGCTTGCGAATCGGTAATAATTGCTTTTGGCCTACGAGAAAAACTATTCAAAAACGCATCAAAACGATCTTTCTCAGGCTTAGGATTCTCGCTACGTGCTACACCCAAATTCATTCTATACGAAACAGGATAAGCCCAGCTTCTAGTAATGTATTCCTCTGCCATTGCTTGTGGGCGTAAGAAACGTCCTTGAGGAGTTTCTTCGTCCATTGGGATATTTAATACATAAAACTCATCTTTTTCAACAAATGGGAATAGTTCCATTTTATGATTCCGGGAATCAAAATTTTCAAGTATGAAATGGAGAAGCTCTTGACGCTTTTCAGCATCGATAACATTAATTGCTAACGAAGGATAAAATTTCAAGAGCGGTAATGATGAATAAACAGTCTTAATTTTTTCTTGATCATTTACTTGAAACAGGTTGAAAATAACCAACAATTGTTTGTCTAATTCACGCGCCAGTTCCACAACAAGTACCTCGGTTTTAGATACAATACTTGATGGATCAATAACCAAAAGCACCAAATCGCATTCTTTTAAAACGTTCAATACTTTTGATTTTTTCTTTTCCCCCAAGTTACTTTCTTCATCCATGCCTGCAGTATCGTACAATTTCACAGGTCCCATTCCATGAATTTCCTGCATTGCAATTTTTGTATCTGAAGTAGTTCCAGGAGTACTATCAGTAATTGAAGTTTCTTGCTGGGTAAGTAAATTCATTAAACTACTTTTTCCTGAATTCATTTTACCAAAAAGTCCAATATGATCACGATCAACAAGCATGATGTTAAGATTTAACTAATTAACAAAACTTTTTTATTTAAAGGTAAAAGGATTTCTGTCAAAATAAACCAGTTTCAATAAAACTTTTTTGAACTGAAAAAGTATGGTTAAAATGAATGAATATGTTAGTCGTTTTCAATAAATATTTTAGTTTTGTAGACTGAAGTTAAACTAATGGAAAAAATCGCTGTTTTTCCGGGATCTTTTGACCCATTCACAATTGGACATGAATCTGTTTTAAAAAGGGCTCTGCCAATTTTCGATAAAATCATTGTTATGCTTGGGGCTAACAATGAAAAGAAAACGCTGTTTTCTATCGAAAATAGAAAACAAATGATACTTGATCTATTTGCTGATGAACCTAAAATAGAAGTTGAAACCTACGACGGATTAAC
>JAQIBQ010000080.1 GCA_027859005.1 Prolixibacteraceae bacterium
TGAAAAAGGAAGTGGTCTTGGGTTAGTGCTTGTGAAAGAATTTGTAAGCAAGCAAGGAGGAGAACTTTTCATCGACAGCACACCAGGCAAAGGGAGTACTTTTACTTTTACTGTGCCACTAAAAGCACCAAAAATATAAAGTAGGTTTTTTAAAATTTTAAAATATAGATAATAATTATCTTGATTTCGTTTATCAACAATTAAAATTTATTTTTCATACGATTAGTCACAAACTCGCAACACCCTTTTATCCACCTCGATAGCATAATAATTTAAACAAAAGGTCTTCTTTTATAGGTATACTTCATTCCTTCATTTTTGAGCTTCTTTCCTACTCCTTTTTGGATACCTCCGAACAACCCGACAGTATTAGATTTGATCTGTTATAAATCTTCAAAGCTACACCCTAATGTTGCTTGTTCACAAGATTTATTTCTGTACTTTACCCATGTTGTAGTTTTTCAGCAAAAAAAAACTGACAACATGGTCCAAAAATTTAGGAGAGTAAACCCATATTTTATTTTTTAATGGTTACGTAGTTTTAATTTACAAAATAAGCATGCAAAAGGAAGCAAAACAATGGACAAATATTGAGAGTGACAAGGTGTTATTCTATCCTCTTTTCCATAAATCGCCCGATCTACTTTCGTCAAATAGTTACTTGTTCCAATTCCCTGAATGCTCCGTTGTTATCGATCCAGGAGGAACAACTCAACATTTTAATGCAATCATAGAATTGTTAGAAGAAAACAATTTGGAAGAAGATCGGCCTGTATTTATTCTGATAACCCACTGTCATTTCGACCATGTAAGATCCTTGCACATTGCACCAAGTGAGCAAATAAAACCCTTTTTTATCGGTGGGCACACTTCAGCAGTAGAAAAACTTAGGAATGCAGACCTGGAACATACCCTCTCTTTTTTATACACCGATCATATACCTCCCATTAAATTAAACTTTGAACTTTTTTCTTCAACGAAAAACAATTCACCACTAGAGCTTTCTAATGCTCTTGGCAACAAGCAGCTTATCACACTACCCAGCAAATCTAAAATTATTGCATATCACACCCCTGGTCATAGTTCCTGCTCTGTTTGTTATCAGATAGGAAACATTCTGTTTATTGGCGATTTACTATTTGCTCACAATCCTATTATAGCTGGCACATATGGTTGGTCTCAACCAGACTTATTCAGATCGCTTGTTTTTATTAAATCAATAATTGATTCCGAAAAAATTGAAAGGGTTTTTGGTGGACACGGACTTGAACTAGCTCCTGATAAAACCGTTAAAATTATAGATTCAATACTTGGTCAACTTCCAGAATTAAATAATTTAGTTCACTTAGATTTAGATCGTTTTAATTTTTTAAAAGAATGTGCCATTACTTTTATGAAGGAGATCGAATACCAGATTATAGTACAAAATGGTCGCTTGTTGAGAGTTGCAGGAGAACTAGAAAAACTGGGAGAGCTTGATTTAGCTCGTTCAATTATTGACACTTCACTTCATGATAAACTCGACAACTACTTAGAGAGTTTTCATCAATTCTTATCGCAAAATGATGCTGATTTGTTGCGTTCAACTATCCCCATGAAAGGCGCTCAGTTGATTAAGATGTTGCAAAAAATGCTTACTTCCATGTCAGTACCTCCACCACTAACATTGCACTACCTCAATCGATTGCAAACCCTCTTCAAATCATACCTAACAATCATTCGTGGAATTGATTTCTCAATTTTTGCAGAACCAACCAGCCTGACACAAATAATCCGGAATTGTATTGTTCTATTTTCACAGCATACCTTACCTGCTCATAAATTATTTGAACTTACAGAATCAGAAGAGAATTTTGCAATTTACCTTGCCCAGCGCATTGACGGTCAAAATCGCATCGTAAATATTAAATACACTCCCGAGAAAGAACAACTATGTTTGGCAAATACGGAACACCTAAATTCTCTTATCGGCGATGTTATTGAATCGCTTGTAAGCGGTGTTTCCCGAAAAACCACCATTACCCCCATTAATGATGAAATGCTTACTGGATGTAGGTTCATGAGTAATCCTGTATGGGAAATGTCAGCACAAAAGGTGAAGTTTTACCACCTGTTTTCTTCTTTGCTCGATGGTAAATTTAAACAACATGACGATGGGAGTTTTTCTTTTTCTTTTCAGAAGGTACAAGCACAACAAGCCATCACGCAATAGTACCGTGGCAATTTAATAACTGATGCTTTGGTTTTCAGAATCGTTTCATAATCATAATCCGAATTATGAAAGAAAGAATTATTAGTAGGACATCCTATACCATTAATAATATGGCAAGTAAAGTTGTGTGCGAGCTTCATCATGAGATAAGTAGAGCACAAAAAAAGGGATTGATTAATCAATCCCTATATCTATTTTCTTTCTAATAATTATCTTAAAGTAGCTCCCACTTCACGTTCGAACATTGAGATAAAACGCTGCATTGTTTTTTCAATAACTTTATCATTTAATGTTTTCTCGTCGTCGCGTAAGATGAAACTCATTGCATACGATTTCTTTCCAGCTGGCAGTTTGTCTCCTTTGTATACATCAAAAATATCAACAGATCGTAACAATTTTCGTTCGCATTTTTGAGCGATAGCTTTTAGCTGTGAAAATGTAATACTCTCGTCAACCAATAATGCTAAATCTCTACGTACTGCTGGGAATTTTGGCAATTCGGTATACGAAGGTTTCTGATTTTTAACCTGCGTTAGTATATTATTCCAGAAAAAATCAGCATAAAAAACATTGTTCTCTAGTTCAGATTTCTTCAATAGTTTACTATTTACATAGCCAAGTTCTACAAACACTTTACCATCGCCACGTTGGTAGCTTAAACCTTCTTCGATAAGATCGTTTGACAATGATTCAACTTTAAGTTTATCCTTATTGAAACCCAAGCGATCTAAAATATTTTCAACATAGCTTTTAAGAACAAAAAATGAACTTTCAGACGAAGTGCTGGTCCAGTTTTCGGCATTTTTATTTCCAGTTACAAACAAAGCTAAGTGACTTTCTTCGTAATATTTATCGGCGGGACTTTTAACATCTTCACCTCCTTTGTAGAAATAAGTATTACCAAATTCGAAAAGTTTTAAATCAGAATTTTGAAATTTTGTATTTCTTGAAATGGTTTCCAAACCTCCAAATAATAAGGACTGACGCATTGCATTCAAATCCTGACTCAAAGGATTAAAAATAGTAACTGTATTTCCAGCATTGATGCAATCCAACTCTTCAAAATTTGATGCTTTAGTCAATGAATTTGACCAAATTTCATTGAACCCATTCGATGCTAATAAATCAGAAATCTGATTCTTAACTTTTTCAGGATTCGGTTTTGGTGAATACTGAATAGTTGAATTTACATGCATATCTGGCTCAATATTATTGTAACCATAAATGCGAAGAATATCTTCAATTACATCAGATTCTCGCTGTACATCAACTCGGTATGGAGGTACTTTTAAAGAAAGCATTTCTGCCGTTTCAGCAACAACTTCAATTTCTAAGGCTGCTAGTATTTTTTTGATTTTCGCAACAGGAATTTCAATTCCAATTAACCGTTTTACGTTTACCAATTTAACATCAACATCAAAAGCCTTTGCTGGCTCTGGATAGACATCAACAATATTGGATGATATCGTTCCACCTGCAGTTTCCTGAATAAGTAATGCTGCACGTTTCAATGCATATAAAACCCCATCAGGATCGGTTCCACGTTCAAAACGAAAACTAGCATCGGTGTTTAAACCATGGCGACGGGCAGTTTTACGGATATATACAGGATCGAACCAAGCACTTTCAAGAAATATATTTTGAGTACTTGCTTTAACGCCTGAATTTATTCCACCAAAAACGCCACCAATGCACATGGGTTCGCTATCGCCATTACAGATCATCAAATCGTCAGTATGTAATTCACGTTCAACTTCGTCGAGCGTTGTGAATTTTGTTCCTGCAGCAAGAGTCTGTACAATTATTTTATTGCCTTTAATTTCAGCAGCATCGAATGCATGTAAAGGCTGTGCCGTTTCAAAAAGCACAAAGTTGGTCACATCTACAATATTATTAATTGGTGTTAAACCTATTGTACGCAAACGGTTTTGTAACCATTCTGGTGAATCTTTTATTTCAACACCAGAAATAGTAACACCAGCATATCGAGGACAAGCCTCAGGAGTTCCTATTTCAACGGGAATTTGCAAAGCATTATTGTCTACTTTGAAAGCTTCAACTGAAGGCTTTGTATATTCAATATCTTGAGTTTGTTTCAGAAATGCAGCTAAATCACGAGCTGTACCAATGTGCGATGCACCATCGATACGGTTAGGTGTTAAATCAACTTCAATAACAAAATCACTTTCAACATTGAAGAATTTTGCAGCTGGAGTACCCACTTTTGCAGATGCATCAAGCACCATAATTCCATCGTGACTTTGGCCCAAGCCTATTTCATCCTCAGCACAAATCATCCCTTCCGATGCTTCACCACGAATTTTGGATTTTTTTATTTTAAATTCTTTATCTCCATCGAAGAGCACAGTACCTACAGTTGCTACAACAACTTTTTGTTTGGCAGCTACGTTCGGAGCACCGCAAACGATTGGCAAAACATGCTCGCCATCAACATCTACAGTTGTTATACTTAAATGATCGGAATTGGGATGTGGGATACAAGTTAGTACTTCACCAATAACTAAACCTTTTAATCCTCCTTTTACGGTTTCAACTTCTTCAATACTTCCAACTTCTAAGCCGGTTTGAGTCAAAATATCACCTATTTCCTGAGGAGTTAAATCAGTATCGATATACTCCTTAAGCCAAGAATATGCTATGTTCATTATGAGCTATTTTAATGGTCTGAAATTAAGTTCACAAAAATAGTAAAAACAATGGGTTAGTTAAAAATTGAAAGTAATAAGTTATGACTTATAAAGTAAAAATTTGATTTATAGAAGAAAAGAAAGCATTCTAAAAAAAAAAGCATTCAATTAATGTAGAGTATTGATGAAAAATTTGATTTTCGATTTTCTTATCTAAACCGGTTACAGATTATAGTTAATTTGATATTTAACAGCCATCAATTTATATATTTTTATATTTTTACTCACTTTAATTTCAATTCATAACATTTTAGATCTTTTTAGTATCAAATCAACACAAATGTCAAAATCCAAAAAAGCTTGTAATTGCAAATCAAAAGAAGAAGTTCGTGAACAAATTGACTTAATCGACCAGGAACTAATTCACTTATTTGCAAAGAGATACGAATTTGTAAAGGAAATAGTCAAATTCAAAGAAAAAACTGAAGATGCAATTATAGCGCAAGACAGAAAAGAAAAGGTCATAAATCAACGTTCAATTTGGGCTGTAAAAAAAGGATTAGACAAAGAAGCATATGCTAAATTGTTCCGGTTGTTAATTGATCACAACATCTCGAAAGAAATGGAAATATTAAATAACAAATCGTAATAAAATCTCAATAAATAGTAAGATCATGTTCAAAAAAGATATTAAAGTTTTAGACTGTACAGTTCGCGACGGTGGTTTAATGAACAAATGGCAATTTAGCGACAAGTTTGTAAAAGGTGTTTATGATGCTTGTATTGAAGCTGGAATTGACTACATGGAAATTGGCTACAAAAGCAGTGAACATGCTTTTGACAGAAATGAAGTTGGTCCTTGGAAATTTTGTGATGAAAAAGACATTCGTCGCATTATTGGAAAAGGTGAACCTAAAATTAAATTGGCAGCATTGTGCGACATTGGTCGCATCGATTTTGAAGACATTCCATTAAAAAAAGAGAGTGCAATTTCGTTAATGCGGGTAGCATGCTATGTTCATCA
>JAQIBQ010000092.1 GCA_027859005.1 Prolixibacteraceae bacterium
GAATCAGATCTTACGAAATATTTGCAACTCACCCCAGGTGTTTCATTCGGAGGCGACGGAAACTCCAATTTATATGTTCGGGGTGGTAGTCATGATCAAAACCTTTTTTTGCTCGATAATATGCCCCTTTTTCATATTTCTCATTTCGGAGGGTTCTTCTCAACATTTAACTCTGACATTATTAATTCAGCCGTATTGTATAAAGGTGGTTTCCCTGCAAGATTTGGAGGCAGATTATCGTCGGTTGTTGATGTACACACCTACGATGGAGACTTGTACAACTTGAATGGAAAAGCTACGCTTGGATTGTTGTTTTCGAAATTTGCAATAAACGGACCTGTGAAACGGGGGAAAAGCTCTTATAATTTTACGGTGAGGAAAAATACTCTTCCTATTTTTAAAATCATTGGAAGTGAAAATATCGATTTTAATTTTTGGGACGTAAATTTGAAGTTGAGTAATACCTTGAGCGATAGAGATAAAGTGTATTTCAGCTTATATGCAGGTAATGATTTATTCGGATTTTCTTCGGGCGATGATTCCTTAACTTTCAATAAAAATGAAGTTAGCTGGGGAAACAAAGCTGGTTCAATTCGATACAATCGAATCTTTTCGCCAGTTTTTTTCGGAAATTTTAGTCTTGGATATTCAAACTACCATTATAATGAATACGATTTAATGAAGATAGGATTAGTCGATTCAACAATCCAAAGATTATACGAGAATGACTTCAAGTCCTCGATTACTTGTGGGTTTGCTAAAGCACAATTTGAATATCATATTCAAAATAATTTGAAAATACTTGGCGGATATGAATTGAATTTGTTTCAATTTTCACCAGGAAGATCTCATATTACAAAAAAAAATCAAAGCAAGGAAGAAAATCTGAATCTGGGGTATGCATCAAGTTTTTCAGTGGAAAATAACTTATATGGAGAGTTCGTATTTCAGAACTGTTGGGGATTTTCAGGCAATATAGGATTTAGACCATCTGTATTGTCGATTAAGAATACTAACTTTTATTCTCTTCAACCTCGTGTTTTAATAAGCTATAGTCCTATTGAAAGTGTTTCGTTTAAAGCATCGTTTAGTGAAATGAATCAAACTTTTCATGTACTAACCAGCTCTGGTGTTGGACTCAAAAGCGATTATCGGATTCCAATTTCCAATATAGCGCCACCTTCAAAAAGCAATCAGTTTGTGGCAGGACTGACTTATACTTCAGATAAGTCCTTAGAGTTTTCAATTGAATCGTACTTGAAAAATACAACTGATTTGGTGATGAAAAAGGAAGGCGTTCGTTATAATCTTGACTATGAATCATGGGATAAGGTAATTGAAACCAATGGGAATGGCCGTTCAGCTGGGGTAGAGTTTTTGGTGCGTAAACCAAGAGGACGATTTACCGGGTGGATTGGTGTAACTTTGTCTTCTTCAACGAATACGTTCATTGGCATAAATGGAGGAAACCCTTTCCCAACTGATTATGACAGACCTTTTGAATTTAACTGCTATGCGCAGTATTCTTTAAGTGAAAGTGTAAATTTGGGTGTCAGTTGGGTTTATGCAATGGGTAATCCTGCCAACATACCATCAACATATTATTCCGATTTGGAAGGAAACAACATATTTGTGTATAACGGTTACAATAGCTCACGGCAAAAAGACTACCACAGAATGGATCTTAGTCTAAATTTGAAAGGGAACCGTGGTGATTGGAACATTAGCATAATCAACGCATATAACAGGAAAAACCCATATTACTACGAAGTAGCCACTCAAGAAAAAATTCCGATTCTTAAAGAACATAGTTTCTTTTCTATACTACCATCCGTTAGTTATACTTTTAATTTTTAAAATGATATTTAAATTTATTTCCATGAGAAAAATATTACTTACATTAATAATTGTAGTTTGTTTCATTGAACTTTCGTTTGCACAGTTGCAAGTTGATGCTGGTCCAGTTTTTTTTATAAAAGATCAGTTCTGGAAACCAGATAAAAACAATATAAGTTTTGATTATAATGTGTCTGTTGGGTACAATTTCAATTCAATGTTGATCGGATTAGAGTATTTTCAAAATAACGCTATGGAGTCAGGATATGATCCTTATAGCTTTAATCAATTTAATTTTTTTGTAAGAAATTTTCCTTTAAAACGAAAGAATTTGTTTTGGTCTGGTTCATTAGGAGCAGCATATGAAAATAGAACTTATGAAACCAGAATTTTAAATTGGGAAAATGAGCAAACAATGGTTACAAGTGAATTTGGAGATTATTTCGCTTTGGGTGTAGAAGTTGGTTACGAAGATCGTCTCATTCGTAACAAAAACTTATATGTGAATATAGCCTTGTGCTACAATTATTATATCGAAACGAATTCAAACTACTTTCACACTATGAGAACGGGAGATCCATTTTATGCACTAAAACTGAGGCTAATTTACAAATGGTCGAAATTGACTGATTAGTCTTTTAGAAAGAATAAAGTGAAAAAGTATCGGTTTGTTTTTTCCTAACGTTCTATTTTACATCTCTTCTAATGTGATATACAATATATTATACATGGAGTAGCCCTTAATGGCGCGAGTTTGTAACTCGTGCCAGTACAGCAAGTATATTCAAAGAAATATCAGGTAAAACCGACATTGGTTTTAAGCTGGTTTTATTTATGTTGAATAAAGCACGAGTTGCAAACTCGCGCTATGCGGAGGGGAGCGTTGAATAAGTGCCTAGAGCTACGAGTACTTAAAGAGCCTGGAGTGGTATCGATCAATTTGAGAGGAATGCTTAGAATTCCTCTTTTCAATTTACTTTAAGTATAATGAGAATATGACATGAGCCCAGGGGGCTCAAATATGTGTAGCCCCGGGTTTTAACCCGGGGTAGTAAAGAATATCCTAAAACTGGCCGTACTATTTATTTAAAAAAAGGACGAATGTTGCACGGCCAGACATGTAGAAAATTATTAAAAGTAATAGTTTGTCTTTGTTATAATACAGCAATATATTAAATGTTGTCATTTAACTCCGTTGATCTTTGATTCGAGGGAAGCAAAGCGACGAGAAATCTGTCCTTCGTGGCGCGAGTTTGCTTCGCAATACAATGGAATTCTGTTCTTTCAGAATAACGGGTCCCTACATTTTCAAAAACGGAAATATTCGAATTTTCATAAAATAGTTTTGGATTTAAACTGTATGTTTTATTGTTTCGTAGGTAGAAAGTCTATTGCTGATTTGCCATTTAAAGAATAAGGTACAGACTTGTTCAATGTTACAAGAGTGCTCTTTTTTTAATGTAAAAATGAGAAATCAGTTTTTCTTTAATATCTTTAGTTCACAAGTTAATTGATGAAAAATACCATGAAAAACATAGAGGTTTATATCGAAAATACTCAACAGACCAAAGCATATCCTTTTGGAATTACTCTAAACGAAATAGTTAAAGAACTAAACTTGCAATCGGGTTTTCCGGTTTGTGGGGCATTGGTGAACAATAAAGTCCGTGAACTCTCTTTTCGGGTGGTGAAACCCAAGAACATTCAGTTTATCGATTACAGTCATCCCGATGGACAATTGATGTACAGCCGTTCGCTTTTCTTTTTAATGTATGCTGCTGTTAAAGATCTTTTTCCCGATGCAAAATTGAAAATCGATCATGCCATCTCTCGTGGATTTTATTGCGAGTTGGAAGGGCTGGAAGTGGAGTTTTGCGACAACTGCGTGAACGAGATTAAATACCGCATGCAAGACTTGGTGACGGAGAATATTCCTTACGAAAGGCAAGAAAAAAGGTTAGATAAAGTACTTGAAACATATGCCCAAAATAGCTTGGATGATAAAGTTAGTTTGTATGCCGATTCTGGTTGGCTCTACGTTTCGATCTGTTCAATGGGGCAATTTTCAAATTACTTCCACGGTCATTTGTTGCCTGCAACAGGCTACATCAAAAATTTTGATTTGGAGCGTTTTAATGGTGGCATGTTGTTGCGTTTGCCTAGCGAACAGCGCTTTAGCCGCTTGCGCGATTTTGTGCAGGAAGATAAACTATTTGGAATTTTTAGGGAACACAAAGAGTGGGCCGAGATATTAGATGTTGAAAATATAGGCAAGTTGAATGGCTTTGTGAAGCAAGGCAAAGCAGGCGAGATTATCAAAATTTCGGAAGCCCTTCACGAGAAAAAAATTG
>JAQIBQ010000098.1 GCA_027859005.1 Prolixibacteraceae bacterium
AATTAGAAGTATACCTTGAAAGTCTCAACTAGCTTAACATTTCAGTATACTAAAGTGTGAAAGTATAAAAAAAAAATTACTTTTTATTTAAATTGGAGATTATATTTTTTTTAAATTAAATATTTAGAACTATTATTTAATTTAATTTGCAACAACAATAAAAAGCATCAAGGTTGAGGTTTTTTATTGTTGTTGTATCTTGTATTTAGTTAAATAAATGGTTACTTAATTTCTGTAGGGTTTCTATTTTGTATTCACGATCAATAAGAATGGATAAGTTGTACTGGCTACCTCCATATGATATCATTCTAACAGGTATGCCTTCCAATGCTTCGAATACCTGTTTTGAAAATACTTTTTCTTTAGAAATCATATCGCCTACAACACATACAATTGTTTGATTATCATCAACATCTACCTCGCCTAATATTTCTAATTCTTCTAAAATAGCATCAAGGTTAGAGGTATTGTCAATCGTTAATGAGATAGCTACTTCCGAAGTAGTAATCATATCGATTGAAGTTTTGTACTTCTCAAAAATCTCGAATACTTTTCGTAGAAAACCATAAGCCATTAACATTCTTCCTGAGCGTATTTTAATGGCAGTAATATCGTCTTTTGCAGCAACAGCTTTTAATCCCGATATTGTTTTCTCGTTCGAAATAAGCGTGCCTGGTGCTTTAGTGTCCATGGTGTATTTTAAACGAACCGGTATGTTTGCATCTTTGGCAGGAAGTACAGTTAGTGGATGCAAAATTTTAGCGCCAAAATAAGCCAACTCGGCAGCTTCTGCAAAAAGAATGTTGTCAATTCTAGTGGTGTTTTCTACAAAGCGTGGATCGTTGTTGTGAATCCCATCAATATCGGTCCAAATCTGAACTTCTTCTGAATTAATAGCAGCACCTAAAAGAGTTGCAGTGTAATCGCTACCACCTCGCTGAAGATTATCAATTTCACCTTCTGGGTTACGGCATATAAAGCCTTGTGTAATGTAAATTTCTTGTTCGCCTGCTTTGTCCAGAACCGGTTGTATCAATTCTTTGATGGAAGGCATATCGGCTTGCTTATTTTCATCAATACGCATAAAATCAAGGGCGGGGAGTAAAGCGGCTTTTATTCCATTTTCTTGCAAAAAGTAAGTAAAAAAAGCAGTTGAAATTAATTCGCCTTGTGCTAATATTATTTGTTCTTTAGTGGCATCGGAATCACCATCAATTTGCTGGTATAATGTTTCAAATTTGTCCTCTACAACTACTTGCCCTTTTTGCTTATACTCTTCATTTTTATATAGCGTCGAAACTACATTGTCGTATTTTTTCTTTTAGGTATCGATTAGTTGTTTGGCTGTGTCTTTTTTACCAGCATACAGCTCGTTACTGATTTCAACCAATGAGTTGGTTGTGCCCGACATGGCCGAAAGCACTACAACTTTTTGTTCACCATCGGTAATTATTTCCATTACTGATTGCATATTCTCAGGCGAACCAACTGAGGTTCCACCAAATTTGAAAACTTTCATTCTTTATTCCTTTATTAGTTAATCTAAAGTGTAGATCTAACAAATTCTCTACACTCGCATAACTACTTCATTTAAATGTTAACTTACTTATGCCTTTAAATCAATCTTGTAAGGATTAAGTCAACATTTGTATTATTCTGAAATTAGTTATTCTGAAATTTTTGACAAATATGACAAAAATTATTGTTTCAATGAAAAATATGAAGCAGTATATAATTATAATTGTGAATTTGTTGTTTTGCGTTAGTAATTGACTTCAATTTGCTAGATAAAAGAATGTATTAAAAATCATGTTCGTATTTGCTGTTGTTATTTGTTCAACAGTACAACTAAAAGCGCAAGAAATTGAAGTTACCAACAGCGAAATTTTCGTGCGAAGTGAGAATAACTATGGAGTATTAAAATTCTACAATCATGGAGAGTTATTTTTAAACAAAAATGCAAGTACTTCGAATAATAGGAATGTAGTGTCTGGACACCCTCCGGGATGGCACCCTTATTACAATGGCCGCAAATGCAAACATGCTTATAAACGCGGTGTTTAGTAACAATTGAACGGATTGGATGAATATCGATAACTTGACGTTTACCAGCCAATTCTGATGGTAGCAGTGTGATATCTTTACCGCACCTTATGCAATAATTGAATTGATGATCTACAATAAAATAGGGTGATTCAACCATCTTTAATGTATTGCCTTTGTGACCTAACTGACCACCGGGCTACTTGCCCGAAGACTGTTGGTCTTAGATTGTTTCGGAAAATCGCTGGATGGAGGCATATTACTATTGCTGCTGTTTTTAGGGTTTTCGTACTTTGATAAGCGATCTTCCAGGACAGAAATATAATTTCTTAAAAATTGGTTTTCAGACTCAAAATGCCTCGATCTCACAATTTCTTTTTTCAAGTTATTGATACGGAGAAGAAACACTTTGAAGCGATCATCTATGGAATTTGAGTTTGTCATTGATACAAATATCGGCAACAAAATACACCCATCAAAGTGCTAAGGATAAGGAATATAGGGAGTCGTGAATATTTCCTCTAATAAAATTTGAGTTTTGAAAAATAAAACCCCTAATATTTTCAGAAATTTATCCGATACAATATCATCGGGTAAAATCCCTGCTGATACACGTAATCTATTTTCTGCTCTTCGCAGTTGTAAAACTTCGAATACATATTTTCGTGCTTGGCAATGTTGGTTATATCCAACGGTCACTCCTGAATAATTTTTAACTCTTTAGACATCAACATGTTTTTTGTGTGATACTAAATTACTAAGGTTTTGCATTTGTAAATACAGTTGATTTTAAAATAATTAAAGTAAAAAAAATAGTACGCCAATTTATATTATAGCCCAGATTATTAGACAGCTAGAGAGAGACAAAAAAACGCTACAGAGTAATGGAATAAATAAATTTTGGTAAACTTGGGACGTCGGGAACAAAAGAATAAAAGATGTAGCTTATTTTTTTTGTTTTAAGTAAATTAGATGTCAAGCAACGTAGAATAAAAAAGAACAATTGACATGCAAAACACAAACAAAGATCACATAAGCGAGCTAAAAGAGTTACAGCAAAAGTATTCGGATTTGGAAATGAAATATTCCGAAGAAATAAGTCATCTGAAGAAAAAAGAAGAAGAACTTCGCTTGAGATTAATGTTTTTTGAAGGC
>JAQIBQ010000111.1 GCA_027859005.1 Prolixibacteraceae bacterium
AGTCCCCCCCAGCCCCCTAAAGGAGGAATTTGGTAATACCATACAGAAAAATAATATCTATACGATCAAAACAAAGAATCAGAAGAATTAGGATTAAAAGTTCTTCGCTTCACAAACGAACAAGTATTATTTGATCTTGATACTATATTAAATACAATTGAAGAAAAAGTAAAAGAAAGAATAAATGAACAACCATAACAATTTTGCACAAAACCAAAAGTCCCCTTCAGGGGGCAAAGGGGAATATTTAGCCAACTCAAAAGGATATTACGGTGAATTTGGAGGAGCATTTATACCCGAAATGCTACAACCCAATGTCGATGCACTGAAAGCTTGTTACCTCGAAATTATCAACTCATACGAATTCAAACAAGAATTTATTCAGTTGTTAAAAGATTACGTTGGGAGACCTTCACCCTTGTATTTCGCTAAAAGATTAAGTGAAAAATACAAGGCAAAAATCTACCTCAAACGGGAAGATTTAAACCATACCGGCTCACATAAAGTAAACAATACCATTGGCCAAATTTTATTGGCAAAAAAAATGGGAAAGAAACGTATCATTGCTGAAACAGGTGCAGGTATGCACGGAGTTGCTACTGCAACCGTATGTGCATTAATGGATATGGAATGCATTGTTTACATGGGAGCTTTGGATGTAAAACGCCAAGAACCAAATGTAAAACGGATGGAAATGTTGGGAGCCAAAGTTGTTCCTGCTTTAAGTGGTAACCAAACCCTAAAAGATGCAACCAACGAAGCTTTACGCGACTGGATCAACAATCCTGAAGACACTTATTATTTAATTGGCTCTGTTGTTGGACCTCATCCCTACCCCGATATTGTAGCCCGATTCCAATCAATTATAAGTGAAGAAATTGGATGGCAGCTAGACGAACACATTGGTCGTACCGCGCCCGACTACATAATTGCATGTGTTGGAGGTGGAAGCAACGCTGCTGGTGCTTTTTACCATTACCTCGACGATAAAAAAGTACAATTAATTGGTGTTGAAGCTTCAGGACTTGGAGTTAATTCAGGCGAAACGGCAGCAACAATAGCTACTGGCGAAACTGGTTTCATTCATGGCTCAAAAACATTATTGATGCACGATTATGATGGGCAAATTATTGAGCCTTATTCAATCTCTGCAGGTTTAGACTATCCCGGAATTGGACCTATGCATGCGAACTTACATGCAACTGGCAGAGCCAAATATATCGATTCAACCGACCAGCAGGCTTTAGATGCGGCTTTCCTTTTAACAAAAATTGAAGGTATTATCCCAGCACTTGAATCGGCACACGCACTGCATGCATTGAATGTATTGGAATTTAAGCCAAACGATGTTGTGGTGGTGAACATTTCAGGTCGTGGAGACAAAGACATGGATACTTATATTTCAAAAATGTAAAAGGCAAATTGGAAATAGAGAAGCTCAAATTCTTAATTAACAATTCTCAATTAACATGAATAGATTACAACAAAAATTCAACGATAAAAAAGAGGGATTACTCACTGTTTATTTCACTGCAGGCTATCCTAATTTAAACGACACTGGCACTATTATTAAAGAATTAGAAGCTTCGGGTGCTGATATAATTGAAGTAGGAATGCCTTTTAGCGATCCAGTTGCCGATGGTCCTACCATACAAGTAAGTAACTTGAAAGCTTTACAAAATGGAATGAACATTAAGTTGTTATTTGAGCAACTAAAAGCTATTAAAGAAGAAGTAAACATTCCAATTCTATTAATGGGCTATATTAACCCTGTTTGGAAATTTGGCTTAGAAAAATTCATGGCTGCCTGTGAAGACAGTGGCATTTCAGGTTTAATTCTTCCCGATATTCCCCTAAATGAATTTAAAGCAGATTATGCCGATTTATATAAGAAGCATAACTTAAGCAGCGTATTCTTAATTACACCTCAAACCCCCAACGAACGTATTCAACTCTTAGACGAAACATGCAATGGTTTCATCTACATGGTTTCTTCGGCGTCAACAACTGGGGCCAATAAAACAGTGGATAAATCAAAACAAATTGAATATTTCGAACGAGTAAAAAGTTTGAATTTAAAGAACCCAACTCAAATAGGCTTTAATATAAAAGACAAAGTTTCATTTGATTATGCAACTAAATATGCAAAAGGTGGAATTATTGGTTCAGCATTTATTAAAAAACTAGCTGAAGATGGTGATTTAAAAACAAAGGTGAGTGAATTTGTAAGAAGTATACGATAAGAATATGTCTTGATTTTGGTGTCTTAATACCTGATAATGTTCCGTTTTATATTTTCTAACTAAGGAATAATTCATGTATTTATTATTGACCATGATGTAAAATTGAAGTGGCTAAGTTTTCTTTATGAGACTGCAAATTCAATACATTTGATCTACTTGAAAAAGTAATTTTTCAGGATTAGAT
>JAQIBQ010000129.1 GCA_027859005.1 Prolixibacteraceae bacterium
TACAATTTTCATATCTGCTGGAAGTGAATAATAATCAGCCGGCATAGGAATAACAGAATTTCCTGAGTCACTTTCAAATTTAAGATTATCACATAAAGAATTATCAACGATCACATCAAGGGTTCGGTCTTTTTTATTTTCATATACACCACCCATTGTCGCCATAATTTGACATTTGTGTGCATTATCAAGCGTATTATCATATATATCTTCTCCAAGTACTATTGTTCTCACTGGGGCTTGATAGGAAAAATACACAGTGGTATAATCATAATCGGGGAATTCCCAATCTTGATTATTACATGCAGTAAAGAGAGATAGAATTATAAGTGTGCTAAAAACTAATTTTTTCATTTTCTATAAGTTTAATATTATTAGATATTACCACCCTGCATTTTGTGTCAAACCCCATTTCAACACTTCGCTGTAAGGTAGTGGCCCATAATACATGTAATCGTTGTACTGACGTTTTTCAACTGTGTTTATTACATACTTATCATCAGCTGTAACCAACATTCCTTTGGCAGGTTCAGTAATGTTTTCTTTCCATCTGCGTAGATCCCAGAAACGGAATCCTTCGAAACAAAGTTCCAGGCGTCTTTCGTTATGAATAAGTTTCCTCATATCATCCTTACCACCAACAGAAGCAAGGAAATTGTCGGGTTGAGCAATTCCAGCTCTTTGACGAATAGCGGATATTACATCACGTGCTGAAAATCCAAATGATCCTTTATCATCGGGTCCCCAAGCTTCGTTAGCCGCTTCGGCATAGGTCAAGAAAATTTCGGTATAACGAATACGAGGTACATAATGCTTTTGTGATGTAGCACTCGTTGGATTAAGGTTTACATCCTCGCGGAGTAATTTGCGCAAATAGTAACCCGTTCGAGTTGAAGTTGAAATATTATCAATTCCATCTGTTGTTTTACCTTCTTTGGTATAAATAGTAGAGTTCCCTAACTTGCTTCCGTTTACCACAATATAAAGGTTTAAACGGGGGTCACGATCAGCGTAAGGATTATTTGCATCATACCCACTATTGGAATCTGTAATTGGATAACCGTTAGCCATTGGAAAGGCATCGACCAAATTTTGAGTTGGATTAACACGTCCATTTCCATAAAGAGATGGTGGAAAATTTTCCTCTTCCAAATTGCTTTGTTCACTTACATTTGTTCTCCAAAGAACCTCAGGCGGATTTACACCTAATGCCAAGCCCCCTATTTCGCTGGAATTGGCTTTTGCATACCAATACCCTCCATTACTAGCCATGCCAGAAACACCACCAATTAGATCGAGAACCTCACCGGCAGCATTTGCTGCATCAGCCCATGTAACTGATGATCCTTCACTAAAAGCAGGGCTGGCAGCCAATAAAGCCACTTGCGCACGTATGCCTTTAACAATTCGAGCTGTTAAACGTTGGTGATTGTATGCACCAAACACACGGTTATAATCAGAAATCGTTGTTTTGCCTGCATATTTCGAAGGTATCTGAACATCTGTACTGTCAGTAACATCTTCATAGTCAAGAGGCAAATAGCTCTCAGCTAATTCCAAATCGTTATATATCTGCTTTACACATTCTTCAAATGTATTACGTGGCAAATTAAAGTCAGACTGACCATCAAGGGGTTCAGTTAGAATAGGTACACCTAGTAGCTCACCGCTTGCGCTTAAACCACCATGTGCCTGCAACAGGTAATACATGAAAAGGGCTCGTAATCCATAGGATTCTCCTTTAATTCGATCGTTAAACATCTCTTTTGTATACTCTCCAGTCTTAGCCCATTCCACCTTATCGGTTTCAGTCAATATTATATTCAAATATTGAATAGCTGCCAAAGCACTGGTCCACTTATCCACCGGATTATTCAATGCAGACCATTTTCCAGTAGCCATCAAAAGATAGCCATTGTATGAGTTATTTGATACAGCATCGTCAGTAGCAACATCGTTGAACGAATAGCCACCCGAAGGTAAGCGAACATAGCCATTCAGTAAAAGCCCCTCAGCAAAAGCAGGGTCCTCGTAAATGTCTTCTAAACCTCGATTGTTTTCATTGGCTGGAGTCAACAGATCTTCGCAACCGGTAAACAGTACAACCAAAGCTAATAATATGATTATTTTCGTTTTCATATTCATTTTAATTTTAATGATACACCTTAAAATACAGCTTTGACACCTAAATTATAAAAGCGTGTTTGTGGTGAAGTACCAACATTAAGTTCCATGATATCTTTATTCTTAGAGATTGTTAGTAGGTTTGCACCACTAACATAAATATTCAATCCTTTTACAAAAGAATTCTGCAATACTTTATCTGGTAAGGAATAAGTCAACTGTACTTTAGAAATATTGATACGATTACTACTGTATGTCCAAAAATCAGAAGTTCGGAAATTATTATCACTACTTAGAGTTGTCAAACGTGGATACGTTGCGGTATTCTTTGTTTCCTCTGTCCAACTATCACGAACAACGGTTGAATACTTTCTATCGCCATAAACCCAGTTATAAGGTCTATTATTGATAGCTGTACCTCCAAACCAAGCGGTTCCCAAGGCAAAGAATGTAAAATTTTTCCATTGAGCTGTAAAATTCAAACCACCTGTAAGTGGACTATTCCAATGACCAATCATCACTTCATCACGTTCATCAATTACGCCATCATCATTTTGGTCTGTATATTTTAGGTCACCTGGTTTCACCTCACCAAATTTCTGTAATGAGTGATTATCAATTTCTGCCTGATCCATAAAAAAGCCTTCGCTTTGCAAGCCAAATAATGCATCAGTTGGTTTGCCTACACGGTTACGATACGAATCGGCATACAACTCATCACGTTTAAGTGCTTCTGTTGCTACATAAGTTCCTGTAAGTCCTAAAGAAAGGTCAAGTTCTCCAACTTTCTTGTTTAAATTCAATTGAAAATCAAAACCTTTATAACTGATTGCTTCAAAATTAGTAAAAGGAACAAATGAAGTCTCAGGCCAACCTGTTCTGAAAAAACTTGGATACTGGGTATAACTTTGAACCGGAATGCCATCTTTTTTAATTACAAAAGCATTAGCTTGTAAGTACAACAGCTTATTAAACAGCGAACTTTCAATACCAAAATTAATTTCTTTTCTCTTGGCATAGGTCAAATTTTGATTGTCACCACGTGAAATTGTGGTAGCCCTGTTAACATAGTCACCGTCACTCCATGAGTGATAAGCAGTAGATGAATAAACTGCATCGTACATGTAATAGCTATAGAAATCTAAATCGGTATTGATAATACCTGCAGATGCTGACAGTTTTAAACGGTCAACCACATTGGATCCTTTCAAAAAATCTTCATCGCTCAACAACCACCCCAAACTTAGCGTAGGAGAAAAAGCCACACGCTTGCCAACAGGCAATTTGGTCGAATTGATAATAGCCCCACTAAAGTCGGCATAGTATTTATGGGCATAATTGTAGGTAAGTTGCAAACCTAAATTGGCATTAGTCCTATATTGGAAGTCTCCTGTCATCCGATTTCGAACACCAGATGCTACCAACATGGCATACACATTATGCTTCTCTTTAAAGGTATTTACATAATCAAAATGCACATTGAAATCAATGAGCTGATTGTTCCAAATACCTCCCAGGTTTTGGTTGCCTGTATTACTTTCTTTATTGTATTTAGTTACGTCGGCTATAGAATCCGCCCCCTCAAAGCTCTCCCATTCAGGAACATAAACCGCATAAGTATTGTCGATTGATTGTGTGTATGTGTTTGAATAATCGATACTCATTTGCCCATGAAAAGAAAGTCCCTTTAAAGCATTTCTTAAGTCAATGTCGAGCCCGCTGGAATATTGAAATTGTCGGCTAGTGTAAGTGCTGTATCCGGCTGCATATACATCTGATATAGGATTGGTCAGATATTCCTGAGAACCTCCTAGCAGATATTTTCCATCAATGATATGACGACTACCTTCGACCAACACCTGAGCGTCAGCTGCTTCTCCCTCAATTAAATCGGTAGGGACAAGCGGAGAAAACCGATGAGGTTGTATGGACGATGCATTATTCAAATAATTACCGTTTGCCGTTCGTAAATCATAAAAAATGGTTGATACATTGACATAAGTGGTAATATAATCGTTTAAGGTCAAGTCGACATTACCACGAATATTTAAGCGAGTAAGGTTATCGTTTTTCCCTTCACCAAAATTCAATAAAGAATTTTGGTTTTGCATACCAGCTGCAGCATAAAATCGGGCACGTTCATTTCCACCTGAAAAGTCGGCATTGGCTGTGGTATAATTAAACATCTTGCGCAAATAATCAGATGAATAATAGTCTACATCGGGATAACGGTATAAATTAGAATGAGAAGCAAAATTATCGATTGTCTCATCATCATACTGTGGCTCCAAACCATCGTTAAGGCTGGCTTGATTAAAAAACTTCATATATTCAGCCGAACCTAAATATTCAGGATATGATTTGGGGATGTTTATTCCAGTGTTAACATAAACATTACTCTGCTGTTTTCCCTCGACACCATGCTTCGAAGTAATTAATATTACACCATTGGCCGCACGGCTACCATACAAAACGACCGCATTAGCACCTTTTAGAAAGGTTATTTGGTCAATTTCACTGGAAGTAATCTGACTGGATGAACGCTCTACACCATCTATCAATACCAGCGCGTTACCTAGGTTCCAGAGGTTACTTCCACCAATTAATGCCACAGAACCATCCAGACCATATGTACCATAGTTTTTATCAAGATATTCTGACGGATTCAAAACCGAAATGGCGTTTGATAAATCATTTTTATTTACGGAACTGTAAGCTACATGTACTAAAGAATCGTTGCCAGATGTCTCCGAATTTACAATGGTTTCAGTTTGTCCTGAGGCTCCAATTGAGAAGAAATAGCACAATCCCAACAGGACCACTCCTATTCTTATATGTTTCATTATTTTTCCTTTTTAAGTTTTTAAAACAACACTTTTACCATCCTGGATTTTGTCCAAATGAACGATAAAGAGATACATCGTCAATTTTTAGTGGCATCCAATAATGTTTATTTTCAAACGGACGGGTTACAATCACCCTTTCACTAATATTAATTGGTTTGCCATCAACACCTCTATCGAAATCGATAGCTGTCTTTTCTCTGTATTTCTTTTCACCTGCCAACATCCAACGACGAAGGTCGTTAAAACGGAAGTCGCCTTCAAACGAAAGTTCAACTGCACGTTCACGAACAATTTCATTCATAAACATGGTTTTATCGTTTACATATTTTTGAGCAACAGCTCCAGCACCACTACGTGTTCTTACTTTATTGAATGCGTCTTCAGCTGAAATATAACCGGGGTTACTACTTGTTGCTGAGCCATAAGCTTGTAATACTGCTTCGGCATACATCAGGTAAACATCGGGTAAACGCATATACGATAATTGCATGTAGTTATTCGGAAATCCATCAATGTCATTGGCTGTCATTGGCGTTAATTTCCTCAACAAATAACCTGTTCGACCTGATTTCTGGTTATCGCGGCTATGACCATTGTTTGATAGGTTTGCATAGCGATATTGTTCTTTATCGGCAGGTGCAGATCCTTTAATTACCTGGTCCCCATCAATAGTTATATCAGTATAAAAACGTGGGTCACGGTTAGTCCATGGGTCTAAAGGATTATATCCCGATTCAGGATCGGTAATTGGTAATCCGTTAGCCATACCATAATTTTCAACGTATCGTGCATTTGGTGAAGAATATCCGCCACCAATATTTCCGTCAATGAATATTGAACTAGGTCCCCATGGACAGCCTTTAAACCAAGAACTATAAACAGGGCATTGAAAAATTGCTTCCGGATATCCAGGGATTGTGCTTCCTCCATCGGAATAAAAAAGTGAATTGTATTCAGAAAAATCAACTAATTTCACCCAACTTTCACCATTATCAACCAGTTTCAATAACTCGGTAAATGCATCGGCTGCTTTTTTACAATATTCAACATCATAAGTTTTGCTACCTGTCGATTCATTATTCATCAAAGGACTGCCGGCAAACAAATAGTTTTTCCCTAAATATCCCAATGCCATTACTTTGGTGATTCGCGCTTGGTTTTTACCCGAGGTTAACTGACCTGCTGCAGTATTATCCCAATCAACAGGTAAAAGGTCTGCAGCTTCTCTGAAGTCTTGAGCAACCCTATCAGCAGTTTCCTGATAGTTTAAGCGAGCCATTTCCAAATCATCACTCGACGATAGCACTTTGTCGATGTAAGGAAGACCTCCCCAATAGCACATTAATTCGAAATGAAACCAACCCCGGAAAAATAATAACTGACCTTTAATCAGGTCTTTCTCCTCTTGAGTGGCATCAGTAAGATATTCCAAATTCTCCAATCCCAAATTGGCTTTGCGAATGGCATACCATGCATTTGGCCACAAGGCTTTATCCCGGGCATCATCAGGAGCGTTTTTTACTCCATCTCCATTGTCTAACCATGAAATCCAGGCACTGGTAGTCCAGCCCCAAAAATCTCCTTTATCGAACAAGTCATTTAGCCATATTCCACCGTCTTTATGCAATACCTCGTCGGCCATATTCCAGTCGGTAGCCCATGTTCTACTTGTGTAATCAGGAATACAGCAATAAAGCTCTTCGGTAAATCCCTGAAAATTGGTAAAGTTGATAAAAGCATCCTGAGAAGATATCTCTGCTTCAGGTGCTCTATCCAGATATTCTACACAAGCGGTCAGTCCTATTAACAAAGAACAGACAAAACCATTTAAAAGTATAATTATGTATTTTTTCATCGCGCCTGTTTTTATAAAGTTATATTAAGACCTAAGTTTATACGTCTTACCGTTGGATAAGCAGAAGAGTTTCCATCGTTTACTTCACGGTCATCGGGCATATTGGTCCACATAAAAAGATTGTTGCCATTTAAATAAAGGCGAAGAGAACTAATACCTAATCGTTGTAACGAGGCTTTGCTAAAAGTATAAGCAAGCTCCGCATTTTTTAACCTTACATAAGAAGCATCATATAAGAAAGTGGATGCTGAATAATTCATGTGGGAATTCCAACGGGGCATAGCTGCATAAGCCTCAGTATTATCGGGTGTCCAGAATGATCCCAGATCATACACCCTGTCTAAGTGACCCGAAAAGCTGGCTAACGATACATAACGGTTTGCATTATTCACTCCATAAAACTGAACGAATGCACTAAAACCTTTCCATTCAACACCTACTGTAGCATTATAAGTATTTTGCGGGCGTTCGGGATATCCGTAAGGTACATTATCATAATCGTCAATCACTCCATCGGCATTATAATCTACGATGTTGATATTTCCAGGTAATTTTTCGACATCATAAGTGTTCAACTCGGTACTACCGTACATTTCATCCCAGGTATTGTAGTAACCACCACTAATTTGTGAATAGGATTGACCAATTTGTTTTCCTTCAGATTTTTTATAATCATCTAATAATAATGGATTATCGGCTTTAATAATTTTATCTTTTGAGTGCGACATGCTTAAGTTACCCCACAAACGAATTTCATTTGCCAGAGTTTTATTAAAACGAAGCTCTAATTCATACCCTTTTACGCTTACCTCACCAAGGTTACCGGTAGCTGGAGTACCTCCAAAATAAGGAGGAACAGAACGTCTGTCTCCCGTTAAAAGAACATCGGTACGATAATCGTTAAAATAATCTACACTACCTGCAAATAGACCATCAAGGAAAGAAAAGTCTGTCCCGAAATTGGCTTTTGTTACTTTCTCCCAGTGAATATCCTCATTTCCAATTTTAGATTCTTTCCACCAGGTATAGGGACTTTCATCATTAGGAGTTGCACCTATCAAAGCATTACCACCGTATTCCCATTGAGTCATATAAAGCCAACGATCCCAAACATTATCATCACCAACCTGACCATAAGAAGCACGAAATTTCAACATATCCAGAAATTCGAGACTCTTCATAAAACCCTCTTCGCTGACCATCCAACCAATTGCACCTGAAGGAAAGAAAGCAAAGCGATTGTTTGGTCCAAATTTCTCTGATCCGTTGTAAGCACCATTGATATCGATCATATATTTTAATGCGTAATTATAGGTTGCACGAAATACCCAATCTTCACGGAAGTGTTCAAATTCGCTACCTGTAGCCGTTTTATCACGACTGAACAAGCCCATTGCAGTTACATTATGCTCTCCAAAGTCTTTGGCGTAATCTACTTGCAACTGATAGAACAGCTTCCGAAAGTTATCACCACCTCGTGTTTCATCAGATCTGGTACTCCAACGAGTTGGTATCCAATCAAATTGGTTTGTTCCTAAATAATTACTGTAGGTTACTTCACCCGTTACAGGATTGATATATTTTTGCTGCACATTACCCGAATCATAAACACCACCCTGAGATTTAAAGGTATTGTCAAAAGAAAGAGTACCCTTTGCATTTAATCCGTCTAAGATCATGCTTAAATCTTGCTTCAAGGTAAAGTCAGTATTAATCTGAGTTGTGGTTACTTTTCGAATACCATTATTAGCCATAGTGGTAAGAGAATTTACTGTAGAAACCTGGTCGGGCGGATAGTATCCCCATGAACCGTCGTCATAATGAGGCAAATAAATATCTGGTGGCGAACTATAAATACTTTGCCATATCCGGTATTCCCAATCATCCTGTCCAAACGCATCTTGTTTTACACCAAACGAACCAGTCAAATTGGCTGTCAAAACAGTTGTTTTAGTTAAATTGAAATCTAAATTACTACGAACATTGGTACGATTATATCCGTAACCTGGATCATAGGATTTTCCATTATCTATTTTTTTCAAGATATCACCTTCAGACAAAAAGTCGATGGATGTAAAGTATTTTACAAAAGAAGTACCACCC
>JAQIBQ010000138.1 GCA_027859005.1 Prolixibacteraceae bacterium
GAACAAGAAGAAATCACCCATTATGTGGCCGTAAAAGAAGACATTACCGCCCGCAAACTGGCAGAAATTGAACTGATCGAAGCAAAAGAAAAAGCTGAGGAGAGCGACCATTTAAAAACAGCTTTTCTGGCCAATATGAGCCACGAAATACGCACACCCATGAACTCAATTATGGGTTTTGCCAGCCTTTTACCCGAAGAAGAAAGCAAAGAACTGATGACCAATTATACCAATATTATTGTAAGCAGCTCTGAGCATTTGTTACACATCATCGACGATATTGTTCTTTATTCCAAGTTGCAAACCAAACTCATTTCTTATAGTCCAACCCAATTCAATGTTCAGGAACTGCTCTCAGATATCAAACAATCGTTTAATCTTCCAGAATTTCATAAGGGAGTTGAACTGAAAATTGAACCCGAAACGGTAGAGCCAACCATCATCCATTCCGATGCTGATAAACTAAAACAAATTTTCATTAACCTGATTTCAAATGCCTTTAAATATACCAGTAGTGGCACCATTACGATAGGATTTAACCAACAAGAGAACGAAATCATCTTTTTTGTGAGGGACACCGGCATTGGCATACCAAAAAACGAACTTGAAAAAGTGTTCGAACGGTTTTATCGCGCCAGTAATGTAAACAAAGGAGTGATTGGCGGTACTGGTCTTGGGTTAAGCATTGTGAAAGAACTCATGCAACTGTTAGAAGGAAAAATTTGGGTAGAAAGTTATTCCAGGGTAGGTTCAACTTTTCACTTTACTATTCCTTATAAAAGTTAGTTAGGGCTAATGGGAACATTGCCAATACAATAGATTAAGATCACCTGATTTTAACAGGATTATTTAAAATTTTGTATTTTGGGAGTATGAAAACATTGCAAGAAATAAAAGATACATTAAGCAATCATAAAAACAGCTTGTTTAATGATTATCCAATTAAATCAATGGCAATCTTTGGATCATATTCACGCAAAGAACAAAAGGATTCTAGTGATTTAGATATTCTTGTGGAGTTTTCTGATAAAATTGGGATTAGATTCATTGATCTCGCAGATGACTTGGAAAATATTATTGGATTTAAAGTCGATTTAGTTTCCAAAAAAGGAATAAAAGAAAAATATTTAAAATCTATCAATTCCGATTTAATTTATGTCTAAACGAGACGTCTTATTACTACTTGATGATATGTTGCAATCTGCCCTAAAGATTAAGCGATATACAAAAGACATTGACTACGATTCATTTGTAGCAGACGAAAAAACTATTGATGCAGTCGTTAGAAACTTTGAAAATAATTGGAGAAGCTGCAAATAGAATAGATCCTGACTTTAGAGATTGCAACCCCGAAATCGAATGGAAACGAATAAGAGGATTTCGAAATCGAATTGTACACGATTATTTTGGTATTGATTATGAAATTGTTTGGAGCATTATTGAAAGTTATCTAGATGAACTAATAGATTGGCTCGACAAAATAATTGATGATAATAAAACCACATAGCCCTACATTTTATAAATGTAACAGTGGGCTCAGTGGTATACCATGCCCGTTAATTTAACGGTTTTAAAAGAATAGACAAATAAGACAAAATACCATTAGCAGATGCCATCATAAATTGATTTTTATGTGGCATAACAAGACCAAAGGTCTTTAATACTTTTTTCTTAAGTTAACAGCTATGGATAGCTATGCGGGGCAAGGCTGCTTTAAAAATCACTTTCTTTTTTACCTCAAGCTCAAGTGCGGCCGGGTGATCTTCTCACTAGCTCGAAGCTACCCGGTCTTTCTAAAGATTTCAATAAAACATAAGACCATTTTAAATGAGGCCAATCATACATTGTAAAAAACAAAGCCTCAAATTCGGTTGCAACAGATAACACACTCATTTCTTTCAATATGTAACAGTTTAAACTAATCGTTTAGGACGCTATTGATCCCGATTATATCTTTTTTTCAAAAAACATAAGATATTTCGATACAAACTTACAATAAGGTACCGTTCAATTTTTAGAACTAATGCTTTAACACTTGCCGGACCGGTTAATCAACTGAAATGTTTCCTGCATTGCGTTCTGCCCAACCTTTTTCCTAAAGAAAAGTTGGATCAATTGTTTTGAATTGACTATCCAATAGACGTGTTTTATTAATGCAGCCCTAATGTCCGAAAGGTTCACTTTATTCGCATAATCCAAAAATATATTTACACTATTACAAATATCTAAAACACACCCTTTGTTTAGCACATATATTAAGAGAACTTCAAGGCTTAATTGACGCAAGGAATAGTAAATGGGCAAAAACTTTTCACCAATTCCTTTTAAATTTATACATTCAACCTTTTGAAGAAAGGGTAAAGCAAAAGGAAATCTTTAAGTCAAGATATCTGAAAATTTGTAATATTGGAAATAACCTTGAACCGCCACCATACAAACTGCCGGGGAAAAGGGGACGCTATAAACGAACAAAGGGTCGGAATCTTGTAGAAAGGCTCATCAAAGAAATTGATGCAGTTTTGGCATTTGCTTTTAATAAAGAAGTTCCTTTCACAAATAATTTGGACGAAAAAGATATAGGACCAGTCAAAGTTAAAATGAAAGTATCTAATTGTTTTCGGACTTTGTTTGGAGCGGAGTTCTATGCTCGCATTGAAAGTTTTCGTTCTACTGCGAGAAAGAACAATCGCAATATTTTTAACGAATTGGCAAATACTCTTAATGGCTATAATTTCTTAGTGTCACTGTACTCATCTTAAATAGCTATAGCTACGAAAGAACAAACTATAAATATTGAAAAAAAACTTAGTACTCCGAAAAAATTTTGTTTTACCAACGCTCTTCTACCCTTTTGAACAGTTATGGGAAACCCGCGCACATTGCACACATCTGCAAAAGAGTACAATTTCACTCCCTCAAAATGAATATATAAACTTTATTATACTATGAAACACAAACCATTACTCTATTTTACAATTGCAATCTTCTTATTAACCTCGTGCAATAATAAGT
>JAQIBQ010000219.1 GCA_027859005.1 Prolixibacteraceae bacterium
ATCAACGATCAATAGTTAATCATTGACGTCTATCTCTGTTTCAAAATATCATAACGCCTATCACATCAGTTGAATAATTTCAAAAAAAACATTCAAATAGTGTCACGTTCACTCTCAAAACAAGAATATCAGTCAAAAAGATATCGACAATTTTTTTGCCAATATCTATCTATGTAAAGCTATTACATTGAATCCATACAATAAAACTCAAACCCGAATCCTCCTCATGTCACACCAATTTCTCCCTGTTCTTTTATATCAGCATAGCAATGTATGTTCTACTTTTCGAACATTTAAAGTCAAAATACCGACTATTGAACCACAATTTTTTTCATCTGCATCCCCCCTTGAGATCGTAAGCCAACAAAGTAGATCCCCGGAGTTAAATTCGAAACATCAAAACCTGAACTACGCTTAACCTAAAGGCATTCGAAGCCAAACGCCTTAAAACAATTCGCCCCAATTTTCAATCGCTGTCATCTCCTTTCTCCATTTCAGCATCCAATTTTAGCACTTCGGTAAAATATTGGATCACATAGAAAAGTTGTGGGGGAATAAAATTGAGTATTTTGCATTTCAATTTGGAATAGAGTACAATTTGTTGTTTTAGCTCCACTGATCTTCGATTCGCCTCAAGCCGGCTGAGCTCTTACTTCTTTCTTGATAAAGAAGTAAGCCAAAAATCATCCAGAGGCCTCGGGACCCAAAATATAAGCATTCCTATTTTTGCAATACTAAGTACGGCTGGACGATCTTCTCGCCTCCGATAGCTATCGGAGCGAAGCTTTCCAGACTTTCTAAGTATTGCTTTAATATCCACACTTTTATTTTGGAGGCCGGTCGCTATGAATTTACTTTTCAATTGAAATAAGTAATGATTACAGGAGCCCAAAGGGCTCAAATATTTGATGATCTTCTGCTTTTTCAACAATTAATATTCGTACTGGATTTTCATGAATTTAGTTTATTCGCTCATAAACCATTTCGTTTGAATGCAACTGAATTAGATACCAACCTTCCTAACAGAATTTGTAGTTAGTAATTCGTTTATCCACCTTACCAGCATAATGCAATAGGATTCTCGGATATTCAGATTATTGGATTATTGGATAAATAAAGTGAACGGTTCTTTTTAGAGATAGAATCCTTTTTCATTCTTATCAACGATTATTCCTTCTTAAAATTTAACACTATAACTAATACTGGGCATTATGGGCAAAAGCGTATAAGAATACAGCTTAACTGCTCCCTGCTTATCTTTTGAAAAATACACATAATAAGGATTCGCGCTATTATAAGCATTGTAAAGCCCTATTGACCACGTACGTATCCTGTTAGAAAATTCCTTCTTGATATTAAAACTAAAATCTAATCGATGATAGGCCGGTGTTCGAAATTTATTTTTCCCATTGTAAAAATGAGCTTGAGAATAGGTATCGAATAGTACTCCATCTAACTGCTGCACATTAATTAAGTATTTATACTGTGGTAATGTTACCGCCTCACCCGACATATAAACCCAATTTGCTGATAAATTAATACGTTTGTTGAAGTCATGCGTTACTACTAAGGATAATTCATGTCGTCGATCGTACCGAAATGGATACCAATCATTCTTATTAATTTCAGTAAATTTGCGCATATTCTTAGAAATAGTATAAGCCAACCAGCCTGTAGTTCGCCCCCTTTTCTTCTCCAATAAAAACTCACCACCTATAGCGTATCCTTTTCCTCCGCGAATCAATTGCTGCTCCCAATTTATAGCACTTCCAATAAACGATGCGCCATCCCTCAATTCAATTAAATTATCAAAGGTTTTATAGTATAAATCGCACGACAATTGAAAATCATTTCGACCTTTGAACTGCCAAAAACCACCCAAAGTAATCTGATTTGACATTTCAGGTGATATATCAGAGGTAGATGGAAACCAAAAATCACTGGATTCTGCCTGATCACTTGTCGATACTAGATGTACAAACTGACTCATGCGTGAATAGGAGAATTTTAATGCGGTTAATTTATTGATATTATAGTTAGCTGTAATACGAGGTTCAATAACTGGAAATAATTCCTTCTCAATAAAATAGTTCACCCATCTCAGTCCCAGATCAAACGATATTTTTGGAGTTAGTTGAATTTGGTCGGAGAAATAAAGTGAAACTTCAGGAAGTACAATTGCTTCAGCTCCCCACAAGGAATCGTACAGTATTTCTTCGTTCAAACTTGTCGTACTTTTATTCGAGGAAGGACTAAAGATATTCAAGTTAGATTGCACCCCCATATTAAAGGAATGGAAATTATTTGCCACACTCTCAATATCGGCAGAAAGAACCAAAGTTGTTATAGCCGATTGATTTTTAGTATACCCCTCGCCTGAGAAATTTTTATCACTTTTGATTTTATTTTTAGTTACAGTTTTATTCAGGTAATTGGTAAAACCCACGGTGTAATTAGCAAATGTTTTGGATGAATATAACTTATTCAAACGCAACGAAGCCATGGTATTCCCCCAACTATTTCGATGACTAAATGACGACTTAAAGGTTTCGCCATCCATTGTACCCGTATCGTTACTGCTCCCAAAAAATTTATCTCTACCACTATAATAACTTAAAAATACTCTGCTTGTACCATTCAACTTCTTATTATACTTTGCATTAAGGTCCCACAAGCTATAACCTCCATTTGATTCACCATTAGTGTCTAAATAATTAAAGGCTGAAGTAAACAAATCGAATAAAGTACGCCTACCTGCTATAATAAAAGAGGAAGTATCTTTTTTTATGGGCCCTTCAAAATAAAAATTCCCCGATATGGTTCCAATTGAGTACCCTCTTTTCATCTCATTCATATTTCCATCTTTCATTCTCACCTCCAAAATTGAAGATAAGCGGCCCCCATATCGAGCAGGAAATCCGGCCTTATACATTTTTAGGTAATTGATGGATGAAGGATTAAAAATGGAGATGAAACCACCAATATGATTGGCATTATAAATGGGCATGCCATCAAGTAAAATAAGGTTTTGATCATTTGTTCCACCGCGAACATAAAGTCCACCGGTACCTTCCTTACCACTTTGAATTCCCGGCATTAATTGCAACATGCGGGCCAAATCAGCCTCACCCAAAAGAGTAGGCAATTTCTCAACCAAAGCCGCCTCCATTTCAACAATACCAGTAACGGGAATTGATAAGTAATTCGATCCATAATTTGAGGATACTACTACTTCTTCAATGGTCACACCTTTTTTAAGCTTAGCAAATATTATGGTATCGCCTTGAGCTTTGATACCCACTCGATATGGTTGATACCCCACATAACTGCAATTAAGAATTAAGCTATCGGATGAAGTTGTTGTAATTGAAAAGAAACCATAGTTATTGGATAATACTCCTTGGTTTGTTTTCACATTTATAATGGTAGCATTGATTAAGGCCTCTCCCGTATGATCATCGGAAATATAACCTGAAATAGATCTTTTTTGAGCCTGAATAAACAAGCTTAGCAACAAGAACATGAAAAGCATTATTGATTTTAACATCGACTAACTATTTTTTAAAATAAAGTAATCCTGACTATAGCTCACAAAAACTCCAAGTCCATTTTCAATATTACTATACATCTCTTGTGGCTCCCCAATAAAGGGAAGCAAAAGCATATCCTCGGTTTCAATATCATCATTCAAAAACAGGCTGTGTCTTTCCCAAGATCTTCTATAACGATAATAACTTGAACTTACAGAACGAAGAACAGCAGCAACTACAACACCATCCGTTGGAATAATATATTGACTGTAATGCCCCCCACAATTATGAGCCGAGACCATTTTAAACCTTAGTTTTGATTCTCCATTCGTCAAATCATCATTCTGAAAGAAATAAGTATTGCCATATGAGCTACTTAAAATAACAGGATCGAGCTCTACATCAATTGAATAATAACAAACCTGATAGTTCATTTCATCTCTATCTTTTGACTGTACCACAAAAAACACCTCGTATAAATTTAAAGATTCACTTTTCGATAATTCAACGGTAAAATCAGTATGTGGATTCCCCTCCTCATCAATCGTGTGTGATTGCTGCATGCTTGCACTAATAATGGTAGCAATTCCTGGAATAGTATCACTTGCAGATGCAATTGGATACCCTTCAGCTGCAACCATTAGGTGATAGACATTATTAGGGCTTGCACTTAAGTTTGATCCATAATTACCATTGGAGATATAGCGCAGTGTATCTATTCTATTTTCACTTTTGATGGTAACTAAGGCATTTTCAATAAAATGAAAGGTAGTATCCTTTATCGATTGTAAACTGGATACATTTACAACAATTGGCTCATAAGCCTGCATAACAGAATTTACCACAAGCATGTTTGGAACATCAGCAATGCGAAACTCAAGCTCCCTTACACAACTAAGGGATAATGATATTGCGATAAAATAGATAAATATATTTTTCACTCTGTAATGTATATAACGCTTAATAATTTAGATAGAAAAACAAAAAAAATGAGGCTAGCTTTCACAACAAAAAAAACAGCCTCATTTGAAACAGCTTATTTATTTACTATCAATGTCTATTTTATAACTACATCCTACTGAATTTTATTATATTAAATTAGAATTATTTATTAACACGAATTATAGATTATTGGATACTCTGATTTACAGATTATCAAATATTCGGATTATAGATAAAACAAATAAGGAAGTGTTCTTTGGAAAGGGAACCGTTATTTCGTAGTATTTATTATGATGCATAATAGTATATGGCAACCCTTTAAAAGGCGACAAGAACTGTACTTTAGTTCTTGTCCAAAAAAGATAGAACCCGAATTAGAAAGCACATCCAACTTTAAACGATAAAACATCAAAATGATAAAAGATTTGAGTGTACTTATCTATTTGAGCATAAGGTGTTATATCGTATCCATATTCAAGTCCTAAAAAGTATTTATTGAAAATGGTTGCATCGACACCAAGCAAGGCCCTAAGCGTATACTTTTTATAGGTATCGTTGGGATATTGGGAATTAAAAGCATTAAATAAATTACAAGCTCCACCGTAGAGTACAATCTCGTTTGTTATTGAATATCTTACTTTAAATGGTACTGCAATAGCATTAAAAACCCTTTTATCACGAATTGAAGCTTTATCAGGTGAATTATCCAGATCAAAACCAAAATAATATGATTTTTGCTCAAACTGTATTCCCTGCTCCAATGCAAATTTTGATTTCCCAATAGGTTCAATTATACTGGCTCCAATTCCATAAGCTGGACCATAATAATAGACATTACCATCGTAAAGTTTTCTCCCTTCTTTTGAGATATATCCATATTCGTCGACATAGTATTCTCTATTTATTCCATGTTTATTGCTAATTCCACCGATCAATTCCAATGTATACTTAATCTGCGCATGGGCATATTTAAAACCAATAAGTGAAATAATAATGATAAGCTGAATTAATTTCTTTTT